>JAGRKR010000572.1 GCA_020442225.1 Hyphomicrobiaceae bacterium
GCCGTACCACCACTGCGTCATCGCGTCCTGCACGCCACCGAAGACCGTGTAGCTCTTGCCACCGGTCAGCGAGACGGGGATCGCAAGGTTGTTGACGATGTGCAGCATCGCGATCGTGACGATGAACGCGAGGTAGAACCAGTTCGCCACGTAGATGTGCGGCTCCTTGCGCTTCGCCAGCGTGCCGACGAAGACGAGGAAGTAGACCACCCACACGAGTGTCAGCCAGAGGTCGATGTACCACTCGGGCTCGGCGTATTCCTTGCCCTGCGTGACGCCGAGGATGTAGCCCGTCGCCGCGAGAACGATGAATAGCTGATAGCCCCAGACCACGAACCACGGCGCCCAGCGTCCGGCCAACCGCGCGCGGCTGGTACGCTGCACCACGTAGAACGACGTCGCCAACAGGATGTTGCCGCCGAATGCGAAGATCACCGCCGACGTGTGCAGCGGGCGCAGACGGCCGAAATTGGTCCATGGCCAGTCGAAGTTGAGGGCCGGGAAGGCGAGCTGCCAAGCGATGATGTCGCCGACGAGGAAGCCTGCGATGCCCCAGAAAACGGTAGCGATTGTCGCAACGCGCACCGGCCCGTCCATGTAGGACTGGGCCTCCGCCGCGTCGACGGGTTTGAAGGCGTGGGTCAGCAGGTAAAGCGCTGCGAGAATGCAGGCGCCTGCCAGCACGACGCCGTGGAACGCGATTGCTTCATCCGCGCCCTTGAATGCCAGAAAGAGCCCGAGCAGGGTGCCCAGGCCAGCCCCCATTACAGCGATCGCATCGGAGAATGCGACCTTTTCAACTCTCGTATCGGCCATGCGTAATCTCCCTCCGCAGGCAGCAAACCCACCCCAGGTGCAACCTGCGGGTGGCCAATTGCTCAGATCGCAGAGGTCACCCGATCCAGCCTTGACATGGGTCAAGGCGCGACGACGTGTACAACCATATTTCTGGATCAATCTCGCGGACTATGGCCTGCTGGACGAGAGGCAGGTGTCTCTGTCTAAAGGCAGGACGGACGAAGGAACTGCTGATGGCCGAGAAAAAGCGACGCCAGGCCAACGGTTCGAGCATGAACGGTAATGGCCGCTCTGGCGGGTTTTGCGATCCGATCGGGCTGATCGAGGAAGAGCACACGGTCCAGCTCGAGTTCTGCGACGTCCTGGAATTTTTTGCCGACAGTCTTCCCGAAATTCCCGACAGGCGGCTGGCACACGCGATGGTGCCCATTCTGCGTGACGGCTGGCCCAAGCACATCCAGCTCGAGGAGGAGCTTCTCTTCCCAGCGCTTAGGCAACGCGCAACGTCCAACGATCCCATCCTGCCCGTGATGGAGCGGCTCGAGGAGGAGCACTCTCACGACTGCCATTTCGCCGACGAGGTGGCGGAGGAGTTCGAGCGTCTGGCTTTCGACGGCAACGTGCGGAACGCCGATATGTTCGGCTACATGCTGCGCGGGTTCTTCGAGGGGCAGCGGCGGCACATCAGCTGGGAAAACAACGTCCTCATCCCGATCGCGCGGGCCATCCTCAAGCCGGAGGATCTCGTCAGCTTGCATGCCGGCATGAGCGAGCATGGTCGCGCCACCTGCGCCAAGCGATCCATCGAGCGCATTCTCCTGATCACTCACCCCGAGCGGACCCGATCGCGCCGCAAGTTCCGTAACTAGAACAAACGCCTTCCTCCCTCGGCAGGACGGCGCCCGTCGCACAGATGCCCAGACGGGCCAACGGAGAAACGGCATGACGCCAGATCTCATACGGAAGTATGCTGCGCCGGTGCCGCGCTACACCAGCTACCCGACAGCGCCCTACTTCAATGCCGAAGTCGGTCCCGAGCGCTACCGGCAATGGCTGCAGTCCGTCGCACCCGACAGTGCGCTCTCGCTCTACGTGCACGTGCCGTTCTGCCAGAAGCTGTGCTGGTACTGCGGCTGCAACACCAAGGCGGTGCAGCGCTACACGCCGGTGGCGGAGTACCTGCGCTGCCTCACGGCCGAAATCTCGAATGTCGCCGGAGAGTTGCC
Organism: Hyphomicrobiaceae bacterium; assembly: GCA_020442225.1. The sequence continues at coordinate 2,025 of JAGRKR010000572.1, forward strand.
GCGCCGTCACGTCGTGCGCCACGTGCATTGGGGCGGCGGCTCGCCGAGCCTGCTCGAACCGAACGACGCGGCCCGCCTCGCCGAGGCCGTGCGCGCCTATTTCACGCTTGCGAGCGACGTCGAATTCGCCGTCGAGATCGATCCGCGCGACATCTCGCTCGAGCGCGTGAGCGCATTGGCCAGATCGGGCGTAACCCGCGTCTCGTTCGGCGTGCAGGACTTCGACATCGCCGTGCAGCGCGCCATCAATCGCGAGCAATCCTTCGAGCTTACGCAGCGGGCCGTGGAGGCGTTTCGCGACAAGGGTGTGAGATCGGTCAACATCGACCTCGTCTATGGCCTGCCGCACCAGACGATGGACAGCCTCGAACGCACCCTCGATCTCGTGCTGGAGCTGGCGCCGGATCGCATCGCCGCCTTCGGCTATGCGCACCTCCCCGCGCGCCTGAAACATCAGCGCCTGATCGACGAAACGGTGCTTCCCGACGCGGCCGTGCGCACCAAGCTCGCCGCCCGGCTCGCCCGCCGCCTGACCGACGCAGGCTACGTGCAGATCGGACTCGACCACTTCGCCAGACCCGGCG
>JAGRKR010000573.1 GCA_020442225.1 Hyphomicrobiaceae bacterium
TCGAAACGGGCGAGACGTTCGGCCCGCTCACCGTCGCAGCCGTCGACGCGTTCCTCTTTCGCGCGCCTTTGGCGACGCCGCGGCGGAACGCCTTCGGGGTCATGCGCGATCGCCCGGCACTGCTGGTGCGGCTGAGAGACGCCGAGGGCGTCGAGGGCTGGGGCGAGGCCTTCTGCAACTGGCCGTCGTTCGCTGCCGAGCACCGCTACCGCATCGTCACGGAGATCCTGGCGCCACTGGTGGCCGGCCAGACGTTCGCCGGACCCAGCGATCTCTACGGGCGGCTCACGGCCGCGACGCGCGCCATTAGGATTCAGTCGGGCGAGCACGGGCCGTTCGAGCAGGCCGTGGCGGCCCTCGACATCGCCGCCTGGGATCTGGCCGGGCGTCGTGCCGGCCAGCCCGTCCGCAGTCTGTTGGCCGGGGCGGCGGCTCGCTCCTGCGTGCCCGTCTATGCCAGCGCACTGACGACCGGCAATCTGGACAGCGGCGTCGCGGCGGCCAAGGCGCGCGGGGTCAAGGCCTTCAAGCTGAAGGTCGGGTTCGGCGCCCGCGAGGATGGCGCCGCGCTCGAGCGTCTGCGTGGCCTCGTCCGCGACGAGGCGCGGCTGATGGTCGATGCCAATCAGCGCTGGGACGTGGAGGAGGCCATCGGCGCCATCGCGGCGCTCGTGCCCTGGCGCTTGGATTGGATCGAGGAGCCGCTGTCGGCCGAGGCGTCGGTGGACGATTGGTGCCGGCTCGCCGCACGCTCGCCCCTGCCGCTGGCGGCCGGCGAGAACATGCGCGGGGCGGCGAGCTTCGAACGAGCGGTGGCCGACGGCTGGCTCCGGGTTGCGCAACCCGATCCGATCAAATGGGGCGGGCTTTCCGCGCTGTGGCCGCTGGCAGGACGCCTGCTTGCGCACGGCAGCCGGTTCTGTCCGCATTACCTCGGCGGCGGTATCGGCCTGATCGCGACGGCGCACCTGCTGGCGGCCTCCGGTGGTGATGGCCTACTCGAGGTGGACGTCAGCGAGAACCCGTTGCGAGAGGGCCTGGCGCAGCCGTTCCCGACCATCAGCGACGGTCACATGCACCTTGGCGAGGGACCGGGGCTTGGTGTCGTGCCGGATCTCGCCCGCGCCGATCTCGTGCAGGCGACAACCCGCGACGTCTGACCGTCGCGCGCTAGTGCGATGCCATGCTTCCACCGGAATTCGGGCGCGTGCTGCCGCGCGAGGTGGGCAACAAGAGGTGACCGCAATGACCACGACGAGCGATCCGAATCTGCAATCCGCGAGCACGCTTCCGGACGTGGACAGCGGCGGTGCCCGTGCCGGCTGGGCCGCTACGCTGCTGTCCGCCTTCGCGTTCCTGTTTTCCGGGTTGAGCTTCTACGAGACCACGCTCAAGCAGTCGGACCTCAGGATCTACGTCACCGATACCATCTCCTATACGCGCGATCCCTGGGGGAGCTACGACGTGCTCGCTGTGCCGCTGACCATCTCGAACGGCGGCGCGAGGGATGGGGCCGTCATCACCCTCGCCGTCGAGGTCAAGAACGTGGGCACGGGAGAGAGCGAGACCTTCACCAGCGCCTATTTCGCCGACGCGCAGTATTTTGGCGCGGTCGAGGACGTGGCCAAGCGCATCAAGCGGCCGAAGCAGCCGTTCGCGCCGATCGCGGTGCCCGGGCGCGGTTCCTACTCAGGCACCATCCTGTTCTATCCCGCGACGGCGCGCGAGAAGAAGCTGATCGAGCCCAAGAGCAAGGTGGAGCTGACGATCAAGGTGCTGACGCCGGCGCCCAGCGGCTGGCTCGAGCGCACGCTCGGCCGTGCGCCAGAGCGCGTCAGCCTGAAAGCCGACGTGCCGAATTTCCTGCCTGGCGCCATGTATGCCGGCGACGTGGTGCGTCTGCGCGTCAGTGCTCATTCGCGCCAGTAGCCGATTGGGTAGCCGGCCGGTGCGGTGCAACGGAAAAG
>JAGRKR010000574.1 GCA_020442225.1 Hyphomicrobiaceae bacterium
GCCTTCGTCGAGAAGCGCAAGCCGGTTTTCAAAGGCGTCTGAGCGGCAGGCGGCGGTCGCCGTACTTTGACGGAGGGCAAGGTCGCGGCCTCGGCTTGGGCCGATACTCCACCGCGTGCGAGAGCGCTGGCTGGTGGCAGGGGGAGGCGGCATGGCGTCGGCAGCAGGATCGGACATCGCGGCATCCGTCTCTGTCCGCAGGATCGGGCTCGTTGCCGGCCCCGTCATCCTGCTGGTCATGCTGATGACGGCGCCTCTGGGCGGGCTCTCGACCCGTGCCTGGGCTGCCGCCGCCGTCGGCGCGATGATGGCGGTCTGGTGGATGACCGAGGCGGTGCCGCTCGCCGCCACCGCCTTGCTGCCGCTGGTGCTGTTTCCACTTCTCGGGCTGGCCTCGATAGAGACGGCTGCTCAATCCTACGCCAATCCCCTCATCTTCCTGTTCCTCGGCGGCTTCATGCTGGCCAAGGCCATGGAGCGCTGGCGGCTGCACCGCAGACTGGCGCTGCTCGCCGTGCGCGTCGCGGGCGATGGCCCGCGCACGCAGGTGCTGGCCGTCATGGTGGTGACGGCATTCCTCAGCATGTGGGTGAGCAACACGGCCACTGCGATGGTCATGCTGCCGATCGGCCAGGCCCTGGCGGCGGGGCTGCATGGGCGCGACGAGCGCGTCGGCGAAGAGGCGAACGGTGATTTCGCGGCCGCGCTGCTGCTGGGCATCGCCTTCGCGGCGACCATCGGCGGCATGGGCACGCTGATCGGCACGCCGCCCAATGCGCTGTTTGCCGGCCTGATGCAGAAGACCTACGGCGTGCGGATCGGCTTCGCCGAGTGGATGGCGATCGGCATTCCCGTCGTGCTCGTGCTGCTGCCGGCCGCATGGCTCGTGCTGACGCGGGTGGCGCTGTGCGTTCCCGCTACCTTCAGCGATGCGACGACGTCCGCCGATGGGGTGCGGCTGCTGGAGCGCCCGGGGCCACTGTCGCGCGGGGAGATCATGGTCGGGGTCATCCTGACGCTCACCGCGCTGGCATGGCTGCTGCGCCCGCTGATCACGTCCCGGTGGCCGGGCTTGCCGCTCAGCGACGCTGGGATCGCCATGCTCGCCGCAGTGGCGCTGTTCGCGGCGCCGGTGAGCTGGACGCGCTGCGAGTTCCTGCTGGACTGGTCGGACGTGGCCGGCTTGCGCTGGGATGTCCTGATCCTGTTCGGCGGCGGCCTGGCGCTGGCGGGCGTCATCAGCACGTCGGGCCTCGCGGCAGCGATCGGCGAGGCCATGAGCGGTCTCAAGGGCCTGCCACGTCCGCTGCTCGTCCTCGTCTTGATGGCGACGATCGTCTATCTCGGCGAACTCGCCAGCAACACGGCCATGGCGGCCGTCTTCCTGCCCGTTGCAGGCGCCGCGGCGATCGGCATGGGCGCCGATCCGCTGTCGCTGACGCTGCCGGTGGTCCTCGCCGCGTCGCTGGGCTTCATGCTCCCCGTCGCTACCCCGCCGAATGCGATTGTCTACGGCAGTGGTCTCGTCTCTGCCGGGCAGATGATGCGTGCCGGCGCTTATCTCGACGTTATCAGCATCGGCCTCGTGGCCATTGTCGCGCTGACGCTCGCCCCGCTCGTACTGCCCGGCTGAACGGGCGGGATCTACAGGGCGGCGCGCGTTCGAGCACGAAGCGCCCAGCGATTTCACGGCGAACTCGACCTCAGGTAGAGAGTTTCCAAAAACTATCTTTATGATAGTGAATGGCGCTTGCGCCGCCTGCCGACAGTCGTTAGGAATAATTTCCAACGTATGGTTGCCATGGCGTGCGCTTATGACCCTCGATGCTTCCCCTACCTCTGTCGGATCGCTGCCTCCGGGCAATCTCCTCGAACAACTCACCTTCGATCACGGGCCGGTGGAGCTGCTGCACCGCTTCGTCGAGACGGCCGATCTCATGATCCGCGAGCGCGGGGTTTCCGTGACGCTCACGGGCTTCGACGAACTCGTCGCCGTCAACAGGCGCAACCGTGCGAGCTGGGCGCCGATCCTGCCGATATTCGATCCCGCGCGGGGCGGGGCGGCGCCGGAGGACGGGCTGGCCCTGCTCGGTCGTGATCGCGACGGCAGCGTCGTCACGGCCATGGCCGCGCGCCACTATCTGTGGCCGGCGACCAGCTTTGCCGAGGAGGCGCGCAACCTGCGCCTGTTCCATAAGGACCCGGCGACGGGAAAGCTTCCCGGGGAATGCTGCGAGGTGACCTCGGACGGCGCCTCGCTCGTTTCCGGCCGCATCGCATTCGTCGGTGCGGGGTGGTTCCGGCCGGATTTCCGGGGCCGTGCGCTGTCGGGTGTAATGTCGCGTCTGACGCGAACCTGCGCCTATCTGCGCTGGCGAACCGACTTCTCGACCTGCTTCGTGGCGGAGCCGCTCTTCAAGGCGCGCAACAGCACCCATTGGAACGGCTTCCGCAATATCGATTGGTCGGTCGACTGGATCGGCGGCGAGCGCGGCAGGATGCGGTTCGCTTTCTGCTGGATGCGGCCGGCCGAACTGATCAGCGACCTCGGCAACTTCCTGGAGCGGGAGCAGGCTCGCGACGTACCGGCCCGCCGGGCCTGACGCCGGCCGTCCGTCGTCCTCAGGCCTTGCGCAAGACGCCCTGCACCAGCGCGAGAAGACGCTCGTCGTCGCCGGGTTTGAGCGTCAGGCGGACGGGAAGCACGCGCGAGCTCTCCCGCAGCTCTGCGAGCACCCCCTGCGCGCCGGCAAGCCTGATCCGGTCCTTTGCCGTGGTCACCAGCATGGCGTCATGACGGCTCGCCAGCGCCAGCAGGCGGCGGGCGTCTGCCTCGCTGAACCGGTGATGATCGGGAAAGCTCACGCGCTCGACGAGCCGGGCCCCGAGCTCGTCCAGGGAGGCGAAGAGCTTGGCAGGACGGCCGATCCCGGCGTAGGCGACGACCGGCACACCGGCGAGCCAAGCCGTGTCTTCCGCCGGCGCCAGCGTTCCTTCGAGGACGGGGCCGGGGAAGCGCGAGCGGAGGTCGCCGACGAAGGGGGCTTGAGGGCTGCTGCCCTGCATGATCACGATGGCGTCGGTGATGGCGAGCTGGCTCGCGAGCGGCGCGCGCAGCGGACCCGCCGGCATGACCTCGCCATTGCCGATGCCGCGCTCGCCATCCACGACGGCAAACGTCAGGTCCTTGGCGATCTGCGGGTTCTGCAACCCGTCATCCATGACGATGACGCTGGCGCCGCGCTGCTCGAGGTCCACAGCGCCGGCCGCCCGGTCCCGCGCTACGACAGCCATGGCCGCGGCGGCCAGGAGCAGCGGCTCGTCACCGACCTCGGCCGTGCCGTGGCGTTCCGGGTCGACGCGGACGGGGCCGCGCAGCGTGCCACCGTAGCCGCGGGAGAGGAAGCCCGGTCGCTCGCCCGCCTCGTGCAACAGATGGCCGAGGTGGAGCGCCAGCGG
>JAGRKR010000575.1:0-2227 GCA_020442225.1 Hyphomicrobiaceae bacterium
GGCGGGCAAATCTACTACAAGTCCGCACACTGTAGACGTGCCGCAAGTCCTTGCGCACCAACTCCGGAGCGCCATAATGCGCATGCGGGTTGTGGACGGTTGGTCGCAGCCGCGTGTGAATGTTGTCCTTGTCAGTCGTGTGTCAGGCGGTGCCGTGAGTAGCGGTTCAGCGTATGAACGGGAGGCCATGGCCTCCGCTGTGGTTCTGAAGCCCGTCGGTCTCGACGACTATTCGGCCGTACGCTACGTGCACTCGACCTCGCTGCGGCTGCAAGGGATGGCGTATCTCACAGAGGACGAGATCCAGGCCTTCACCGATTTCGTCTATTCCACGGAATACGTCGCGAGCCTCATGCAGGACAATCTCGTGGCCGCCTGGCTCGGCGATGAACTCGTCGGCACGGCCGGCTGGTGCCCCTCCGACAGCAATGGATCGGCCGCACGCATTCGCTCGGTGCACGTGCGCCCGCTGTTCACCGGCCTCGACATCGGGACCCGCCTCGTGCTCGACGCCGAGGACCGCGCTCGACGCGCCGGCTTCAGCGAGTTCAGCACCCGGGCCACACCGAATGCGGTCGGCTTCTTCAATGCTCTGGGCTACGAGGTGACGTCCTACGGCGTGCGCCAGCTCGCGAACGAGCACGGCCTGCCCGTCTCCTTCATGCGCAAGCAATCGCCGCCCCAGCTCGAGCCGGTCGAGCCGTCCGGCAAGGTGCAGCTCATCGTGCGCCATCCCGAGCCGCTGCAGATCTGAGCCGTCGCACGGGCCTCGGCCAACCCCTCAGTCTGCAAGCCGGCGGGCGACGCGCTCGCGCCCCATCAGCGGCAGCAGCAGGCGCATCTCCGGTCCCGCCTCCCGCCCCGTCAGCGCCAGCCGGAGGGGATGAAACAGCGCTTTGCCCTTGCGCCCGCTGCTCGCCTTGAGGCGCTCGGTCCACTCCCGCCACGTGTCCACCGTCCATGGCTCCTCGGGCAGCGCCTCGCGGGCCGCGGCCAGGAACTCCGGGTCCTCGCGCACCGGCGCACACTCGCCGGCCACCACCTGCCACCATCCCACGACGTCGGCAAAGCGCGAAAGGTTTCCCCGCACGGCCAGCCAGAACGCCTCCCCCTGCCCTATCCCTGCGGCCAGGAGGCGCTCGCGCACCGTCTCGAAGTCAGTGTGGTGCATCAGCTTTGCGTTCAAGGCCTCGAGCTCGGCGACGTCGAAGCGCACGGGCGCCCGCGAGATCTTGGAAAGGTCGAACCCAGCGGCCAGCGTCCGCAGGCTGTCGTGCGCCGTCACGGGGTCGGACGTCCCGATCGTGCCGACGTAGCTCAGCACGGCCATCGGCTCGAGCCCGGCCTCCCGGAATGCCCTGACCGAGAGCGAGCCGAGCCGTTTCGACAGGGTCGAGCCGTCGGCACCGACCAGCAGGCTGTGATGGGCAAAGGCGGGCGGGTGCGCACCGAGGGCGCGGAAGATGTCCATCTGCACCGCCGTGTTGGTGACATGGTCCTCGCCGCGGATGACGTGCGTGACGCCGAAATCGACGTCGTCGACAACGCTGGTGAAGGTATAGAGGAACGAGCCGTCCGCGCGCACGAGAACGGGGTCCGAGAGCGAGGCGAGCGAGACCGCCTGTGGCCCGCGGATCAGATCGTCCCACCCGCCGCCACCGCTCGTCGACTGGCCCGACGGCGCCACATCGAGCTTGAAGCGCCAGTGCGGTGTGCGTCCGTCGCGACGCAAGGCCTCCCGCTCCGCCTCGCTCAGGTTCAGGGCCGCGCGGTCATAGACCGGCGGAACGCCGCGCGCGAGTTGCAGCTTGCGTCGCCGCTCCAGCTCCGCCTCCGTCTCGAAGCAGGGATAGAGACGCCCCGCCGCGACCAGCTCCGCCATCACCGCCTCGTAGCGCGCGATGCGGTCGGACTGGCGCTCCTCGCGGGACCATGTGAGCCCGAGCCAGCGCAGATCCGCGCGGATGGCCTCCGCGAATTCCTCCCGCGACCGTGCGCGATCCGTATCGTCGAGCCTCAGCAGGAACGTGCCGCCCACCTTGTGCTGGAACAGCCAGTTGAACAGCGCCGTGCGGATGTTGCCGACGTGCAGAAGGCCCGTCGGGCTCGGCGCGAAACGGACGACAGGGGATGCGCTCATGGGTGGGCACGCCGGCTCTCGATTGCGATCGGTCGAGGCGACACTAGAGCGTCATCGGCGTGGATGGAATGGCATTCACACGGGGGC
>JAGRKR010000575.1:2275-3243 GCA_020442225.1 Hyphomicrobiaceae bacterium
CAAACACCGGCACGGGCGGCCAGCTCAGGCGCGCACCACCGTGGCGAGTGCGCTCGCCACATCGCTCATGAACGCTTCGTCGGCGGTGCTGTAGACCATGGCCTCGCCGGCACTGGTGCGCACGTGCAGCGAGTAGACGTCGCCTCCGACCGGCCAGCACAGATCGGCTATGGCGACAACGGCAATCGAGCCGAACAGGACCGTGGCGATCATGAAGCGCGGCCGCCAGAGTTCGTGGAGGACGGGCACCGCGATCAGCAGCGCCAGCACCGCGAACACGGCGCCGGCCACAAGGTTGGCCTGCCGGTTGCTCACGGACACCGCGACGATCTCGAAGCTCTTGATGTCCCGGATGGCCAGGACCTTGCCGGCAAAGACCGCGCGCGTCTGCGATATGCGCACGTGCCTGCGCGCCAGGATGGGGACGCTCTCGTCGCTGACGGATGGCTCGACCATGACCCAGGACTCCCGGAAGCCCCCTTGCGGGACGGCCTGCAAGCTTGCCCTGTCAGACTTAGCATTTGGCTAACGCCGCTACCGCCTGCCGGTCGCACGGCTCAATCCGAGAGCGTCTCGCGGAACCTGTTGGTGATGGGATAGCGCCGGTCGCGTCCGAAGCTGCGCTCGGAAATCTTGACACCGGGGGCGGACTGGCGCCGCTTGTACTCGGCGATGTAGAGCAGCCGCTCAACCTTCTGAACGGTCTTCGGATCGTGCCCGCGCGCCAGGATCTCGGTCAGCGCCATCTCCCGTTCCACCAGACACTCGAGGATATCGTCGAGGACGTCATAGGGCGGCAGGGAGTCCTGGTCCTTCTGGTTCTCGCGCAGCTCGGCCGTCGGCGGCTTGGTCAGGATGCGCTCGGGGATGACCATGCCCGCCGGCCCGAGGGCACCGGTCGGACGGCTCCTATTGCGCCAGGCTGCCGTGGCGAAGACCTCGGTCTTGTAGAGGTCCTTGATCGGGTT
>JAGRKR010000576.1 GCA_020442225.1 Hyphomicrobiaceae bacterium
TCCGCGGCCCGCTTCACCTCCGCCTGACGGCGCGCGGCTTCGGCCACCCGTCGTGCCTCGGCCTCCTCGCGCGCCTTTTCCGCAGCCTGGCGCGCCGCCGCCTCGCGGCGTGCGGCCTCTGCGCGCTTCTGTACCTCCGACAGTCGCTCGCGCTCCGCCACGCGCCGCGACGCCTCGGCCTGCCGTCGCTCCTCCTCCGCTGCGCGGCGTGCCTCGGCCTCGCGACGTGCCGCCTCGGCGAGGCGCTTTTCTTCCGCCTCACGGTGCGCCCGCTCGGCCGCTCGCTTCTGCTCAGCCTCACGCCGTGCGGCCTCGGCGAGGCGCTTCTCCTCGGCCTCGCGGCGGGCACGGTCGGCGGCCTCCCGGTCGGCCGCCTCACGGCGCGCCGCCTCGGCAGCCTTGCGCGCCGCCTCACTCGTCCGACGGGCTTCCTCAGTGGCACGGCGCGCCCTTGCCTCCGCCTCGCGCCGGGCGTCTTCGGTCTCCTTGAGCGCAAGACGGCGCGCCGCATCGGGCGCAACGGCGGTCGAGGGAGCCTGGGGCGGGCGCGGCACGCCGTCACCACGGGCGACCTTGGGCAGAGCGGCGCCCGGCAAGCCCGACCGCGCCACCGCCAGGCCGCGCATGATCATCTGGAAGTCGGCGTCCGCCCGGCCCAGCCAATCGGAGACGGCACCCGGCGGCAGCCGCCCTCGTGTGGACGGCCCAACGGACAGATGCGCCATGATGCGCGCATACTCGCGTCGCGACGAGTCGAACCAGCTCTGGATGGCCCCCAGCGGCGCCTCGCTCAGTGGCGGACGCGCGGGCGCGCGATCCTGTCCTTCGCGCACGGCCGGTGCCTGGGCCAAGCGACGTCGTTCGCTGGCAGACATGTCCGGCTTGCCGCCTCCGAGCACCTCGCTGAAACGCTCCGTGCCCGCCTGCGCGAGCTCTTCCGCGCGCCGGCGCATGTCAACGCCCGGCCTGGCGCTCGTATCGCCAGCCGTGAGCCGCACCCGGTCCGTCGCCGGCGTCGTGTCGCCCCCGGCTGTCGGCGCAGCCGCCACCGGGAGCAGCGCGCGCCCGCCATCGAACGTGCGATGGAGCTGCCAGGCGCCGCCGCTATAGGCACCCAGCGCCAGTGTCAACGCGACCAAGAACCAACCGCCACTCATCGCCGACGTCCTTTCCCGGCACGCCACCGTCCGCGCCTCGAGACGACCATATGAGGGGTCATCCCTCGCCGTCACCAGGGACACCGCGCGGCTCGGAGCCAAAACGCACCCCACTAAGCACATCTGGCCGGACACGCCAACCGTCGCACCTGCGCCTGTTGCGCCCGAGTCACCCCACGGGCTCCCACACGCTGCCACGGGAATGCTATAGTTGGTCGCGAAATTGGGCCTGCCCTGGGCGCTCGGACGCGTGGGCGGGGCACGGCATTGCCGGTCGCCGCGCTGCATAGGCGCATGCACGGATGCGGTGTGCCTGTCCCGCGCGGGCCCGCATCCAGCGAAACGATCGGCACATCAAAAGGCGTCGCGAGAAGACAGTCGAAAGTAGCGAATGAACACGATCCACTCCTCTCCCCCTGGACATACGAGCATCCGCAACATCTGCGTCTTCTGTGGCTCGGGACCGGGCAGGAACCCCGCCTACGAGGCGGCCGCGAACGTACTCGGCAGAGCCATGGCGGCGGCCGGCATCGGGCTCGTCTACGGCGGCGGCAGCCTCGGCCTCATGGGCGTCGTCGCCCGCAGCGTGCTCGGCGCCGGCGGGCGCGTCACCGGCATCATCCCTTCCTTCCTGTCCGACCGCGAGATGATGCTGCGCGACGTCGACGAACTCATCGTCACAGAGGATATGCACCAGCGGAAGCGCCTCATGTTCGATCGCTCCGACGCGTTCGTGGCTCTGCCCGGCGGCATCGGCACGCTGGAGGAGCTTGTCGAGCAACTCACCTGGGAGCAACTCGGACAACACAAGAAGCCGATCGTGCTGGCGAGCATCGATGGGTTCTGGTCGCCCCTGGTGGCGCTGCTGGATCACATGCGGTCGGAAGCCTTCATCCGCCCCGATCTCGACGTCCGCTACACGATCGTGCACACCGCGGAGGCGATCGTGCCGGCGGTCCTCGGCGTGGGCGCCAGCTCTGCGCCGGCCTCCGTCGACGGCGCGCGCGACATCATACCCAAACTCTGACGACGCACCGGAGGATCCGGTCATGAGCCCCTTTCTCGACGAGAAGCGCCGCAACGAGCATCGGCTGCGGAACCTCACGCACTCCGTGCTACTGATCGGCGGCATCGGCGCGTTGCTGGCCTTTTGCGCCTGGCTCATCTGGGGCTGGCCCGGCGTCGCCGGAGCTTTCGTCCTGTCGCTGGCGCTGTTCGCGTTCGCCCCGAGCGTTCCCGCTGATACCGTCATGCGCATGTACGGGGCGCGGCGCGTCGATCCTCGCCACGGCGGACAGCTCGCCCGCCTCGTCGAGTTCCTCGCCGACCGCGCCGAGCTGCCGGCCCATCCCAAGCTCTACGTGGTGCCGAGCATGACGCTCAACGCCTTTGCCACGGGGCGACCGGACGCCGCCGCCATCGCCCTGACCGAGGGCCTTCTGCGCCGCCTGGACATGCGCGAGGTCGCCGGCGTGATCGCGCACGAGATCAGCCACATCCGCAATAACGACCTGAGGATCATGGGTCTTGCCGACACCATGAGCCGCATCACGCAGATGCTCTCCTATGTCGCGGTTTTCCTGGTCCTGCTCAACCTTCCGGGCATCTTCACAGGGGAGCTGATGGTCCCCTGGCTCGCCATCGTTCTGCTCTACCTGGCGCCGACGCTGTCGAGCCTGCTTCAACTCGGACTGTCACGAGCCCGCGAGTATGACGCCGATCTGGAAGGGGCCATGCTGACCGGCGATCCCGTGGGCCTTGCCTCGGCCCTGCGCCAGCTGGAGCGGTATCAGGGCAATTTCTGGGAGGATCTGATCTTTCCCGGCATGCGCCGGATTCCCCAGCCGTCCCTGCTGCGCTCCCACCCGACCACGGCCGAGCGAATCGCCCGCCTCATGTCGTTGAAGCGCGCGTCCGAACTCGCCCCCTTCGAGATCCCCGAGCAGCCGATGGTCTCCCTGGTCGGCTTCGGCCCCATCCAGATGCGGCCACGTTACCGCTGGACGGGGGTCTGGTACTGATCCGGCGGGGCGGCGGCCACAATTTTCACCAGATTGCGGGTCAGCACTGACGATAAAGCACCGTGCACACAGGACCGCTCCGCGGCGGACCATGTGCGCCGGCAAACACGCCACGCCGGGCCAACAAAGACGAGAGAAAACGCATGTGGTACGTGACATCGAGGCTGCCGCGCTTTGCGGCAGTGGTCCTCGCCCTGATGCTGGCCATAGCATTGCCACCCTCGAGCGCGAGCGCTCAGGACGTGGACATGGAGGTCTTCTACCGCGAGCTCGCGCCCCATGGGCAGTGGTTCGACCATCCCCGCTGGGGCTCGGTGTGGTCGCCCTACGAGGACGACCGGGAGTGGCGGCCCTACACCCGCGGGCATTGGGTGTGGACCGAGGAGCACGGCTGGTACTGGAATTCCGAGGAGCCCTACGGCTGGGCCACCTATCATTACGGCCGCTGGGCGCTCGACGACGAATACGGCTGGATCTGGGTGCCGGACACCGTGTGGGGACCCGCCTGGGTCGCCTGGCGGCGCAGCGACAGTTACGTGGGCTGGGCGCCGTTGCCGCCCGAAGCGCGCTGGCATCCCGTGCGCGGCCTCATGTTTGCCTCGAGCTACTATGCGGCGCCCCGCTATACGCCCGTGTGGTGCTTCCTGCCGACCCGCTACATGTCCCATTACGGCAGCGTGCACCGGCTGGTGCTGCCGCCGGGCCGCAACTCCGGCATCCTCCGCAGGACGACCTACGTCACGCGCTATAGCCGCGTGAACGGCATCATCGTCAACCGCGGCCTCGATGTCCGGTTCGTCGGACGTGCCACGGGCCGCCCGGTCGTGCCGCTCCGCATCGTCGGCGTCACCTCGCCGAGGGCCCACGGGCGTGCGCCATCGGGTTCCCGCACGATCCGCGTCTACCGTCCGGCTATCGCGCGTCCGCGCGGCCAGTGGCGGCCGACCCGCACGATCCCCCGTCACCAGTTGGACCGAGCGCGCATGCCGTGGTCCGGCCAGCGTCGTCCCGACGGCGGCCCGCGCTCGCCGCAACACGGCGGCCCGCCGATCCAGGGCGTCGTCCCGCCAGCCGTGTTGCCACCGGGCGTCTCGCCGCGACCGCGCACACCGACGGGCGTGCAGCCCGGCTTCGCGCCGCCGCGTCCGCCACAGGGGGGGCAGCCTCCCGTACAGCGCGTCAGGCCGCCG
>JAGRKR010000577.1 GCA_020442225.1 Hyphomicrobiaceae bacterium
GGAGCCGGACGGGGTGCGCTACGCCGTGCTGGTCAACGACTTCGGCGACCTCAATATCGACGCCGACCTCGTCGCCTCCCATTCCGGCGAGACGATCGCGCTCGCCAACGGCTGCGTATGCTGCTCTATCGGCGACAGCCTGGTCGACGCCCTGATCGATCTGATGGCCCGCCCGACGCCCCCCGAGCACATCCTGATCGAGGCGAGCGGCGTCGCCGACCCGCGCCGCATTGCCGACATCGCCGTGATCGATCCGGATCTCCTGCGTGACGGCATCGTCGTGCTTGTGGATGCCGCCGACGTGCGCCGGCTGGCCGACGATCGACACGTCGGCGAGACCGTGTTGCGCCAGCTTGCGGCCGCCGATCTCCTCGTCGTCAACAAGACCGACCGCTCCGACGTCGCAGCCCTCGACGCCCTCGACGGGTGGCTCGCCGGGGCGGCCCCTCGGGCGCCGCGCCTGCGCGCCCGGCACGCCGACGTGCCCGTGCGCGTTCTGCTCGGCGCGCGCACGACCATGCCATCCGCGAGCCAGCCCGGACACGTTGTCGGGCATGGGCACGGGCACGGCGCAGATCGTCACGTCGCGGGTGACCATGCGCATGACGACCTCCACGAGAGCGGTTTTCGGCGCGCGCTCATCGACGATCTGCCGACGCTCGACCGCCACGCCCTCTCCGCCTTCATGGAGGCGCTACCGGACAGCGTGCTGCGGGCCAAGGGCTTCGTGCAGCTCGCCGGAGAGGCGACGCCGTTCGTTCTTCAGCGTGTCGGACGGAGCTGGACGCTCAAGGCCCTGCCCGCGGGCTCTGCGCCGCCACATCTCGCCCTCGTGCTGATCGGCACCGTGGAAATGCCGGACGAAGCCGCGCTGCGCACTGCGTTGGCGCGCGCCCGGCAGCAGATTTGATCAGGCGCGTCTGCCGAAGGCCGCTCGGCCACCCTGGCGTTGGCGCGATGCGGCGATAGGCGCACTGGTGCGCGCGCGACCTGCCGCCGCGCCGCTCGGGCCCGGCTCCGTTGGGCTCTGCCGCACTGCGGCCATGACATCGAGGGCTCGCGTCTCCCAGCCAGTCCGCTCCTCCCCAGCCGCGGGAGACTCCTTTGCCGCGCGCGGGGCGGCGGCGGGCTGGGGCGATCGCGCCGCAGATGCCGCGAACTTCTCGATGACCAGCGCGATCTTCGCGATGTCGTCCTCGGAGCACTCAAGCATGTCCAAACCGATCTTGTGAGTCCTCGTCCAGATCGCGTCCGGGGCCTTTGCCGTGAAGACCACGATCCGCGACTTCGCTGTCGGGATGAAGCCCAGCGCATAGAACGTCACGACTTTGAGCTCGACGCCCTGGTAATCGGTCCAGGGAATCGTGCGCGTCCACTCGGTTTTCCTGATGTGGAGCCCAGCCGGACCACACCGCACCGCCGCGAGGTCGGTGGTCGCCAGATAGAGCAGACGCAGCGCCGCAGCGATCAAGAGCATGCCGAAAGTGGTGATAATGACGCCACTCCCCCAGTGCGCCAGCGCGATGCCGATTGCCAGCGTGATGATGCCGCCACCGATCAGCCGCGGTCTCTTGTACTTGAGGACGACCATCGCCCGCTCCCTGAAACTGGAGAGCCAAGCGTACCGCGATCCCTTTAAAATAACGTGGGCGGACAGGTTTTGAAGTCGCGTGTCGACGCCATCCCACGCCGATACCAAAGTGACAGAGCGCGTATCGCCCACAAGTCCAGGTTGCGCCATGCGGCTGTCGCGAGCCGCCCGCAACCGTCAACGCCTCGTTTACCGTTGGGCGCACGCGATCGAAAATCCGCCGCCGCCACGCATTGCACGTCCGTTCAGCAACTTTCAAGCATTGGCGTTTACCTTGCGGCACGGTCAAAAATCGTGTCGAGGGTTGAGAGTATGACGACTTCGAGCTTGCGCGCAGCACTGGGGCGAGGTCTCGATCTGGCCCGCGAGCAGGCTGCAGTTCTCGCCGTGTTTGCCGGCACGCTGTTCCTCTCCGCCCTCCTGCTGTTCTCCGTCCAGCCCATGTTCGCCAAGATGGTGCTGCCGCGCCTCGGCGGATCGCCGTCGGTCTGGGCGGTGTCGATGTGCTTCTTCCAGGCGGTTCTTCTGGCCGGCTACTGCTACGCCCACGCCCTGAACCGGCTGGTGGCGCCCCGCCTCGCGCCCGCGGTGCATCTCGCCCTCGTCGCCGTGGCGGTACTGGCGCTCCCCATCTCCATCTCGGCATCCGAGCCGCCGGCGGGCGATGCCTACTTGTGGCTGATCGGCACGCTTGCCCTGGGCGTCGGCCTGCCGTTCTTCGCGGTCTCGGCCAACGCGCCGCTGCTTCAGGCCTGGTTTGCACGCACCGGCCATCCGCACGCCGCCGACCCCTACTTCCTCTATGGCGCCAGCAACCTCGGCAGCCTCGCGGCGCTGCTGCTCTATCCGATCGCCATCGAGCCCGTCATCGGCCTCAAGGCCCAGAGCGGCCTGTGGACTGCCGGCTTCCTGCTGCTTGGCGCGTTGATCGCGGTTTGCGGTGTCGTCGGCGCCGCCAATGCCCGCGAGACCGCCGGCCCCTCGTCGAGCCGCGATCTCGCCGTCCTGCCGGCTCTCCGCTGGACCGACCGCGCCCGCTGGATCGCCCTGTCGTTCGTGCCGTCGGGGCTTCTCGTCGCGTTCACCACCTACGTCACCACAGACATCGCCTCTGCACCCTTCCTCTGGGTGATCCCGCTCGCCTTGTTCCTGCTGACCTTCATCCTCGTCTTCCGCGATGCACCGCCGCGCTCGCACGCCCTCATGTTGCGCCTGCAGCCCATCGCGGTCGCGCTGGTCCTGTTCGGCATCGGCGCCGACGGCAACACGGGCTGGCTGATCACGAGCCTGGCCGGCGTCGCCGCCTTCTTCATCTCCACCATGGTCTGCCATCGCGAGCTCTACGAGCACCGGCCGGCGGCAGGACACCTGACTGAATTCTACCTGTGGATGTCGCTCGGCGGCGTCCTCGGCGGCATCTTTGCGGCGCTCGTATCCCCGCAGGTGTTCAATGCCATCTACGAGTTCCCACTGCTGCTGGTGCTCGCCATGGCGCTGCGGCCGGGCATGCGCAACAGCGTCTCCGCCAAGGACTGGCGCGAGCTCGGCGCACTCGCCGCCGCGGCGCTCGTCGTAATGGCGCTGGTTGGCCTCGCCGGCACCTATGGCCTCGTTCGTGAGACGCCGCTGCCGCGCACGCTCGCCGTCATCGGCCTCGCCGCGCTGCTCGTGCTCCGCGGCCGTGCCGCTCCCAACGCCTTCGTATACACCGCCCTGATGGCTGCCGCCGTCGTGCTGCTTCCGTCCTCGATGAACCGCGGCAACGCCGAGCGCAGCTTCTTCGGCACCCATCGCGTCAGCCTCATGGAGAACGGCGCCGTACGCGTGCTGCTGCACGGCACCACCGTCCACGGCGCCGAGCGCATCAAGGACCGTGACGGCAAGCCCGTGGCGCGTCCCGTGCCGGCCACCTACTATCATCCCGAAGGTCCCATGGCGCGCGGCGTAACCGCGGCGCGCTCGATCAGCGGCAAGCCCGAGACGGCGTTCCGCGCCGGCATCATCGGCCTCGGCGCTGGCTCCATGGCCTGCCATGCGCGCACCGCAGAAACCTGGCGGTTCTACGAGATCGATCCGGTCGTCGTGCGCATCGCCCGGGATCCCAGCCGCTTCACCTTCCTGTCGCGCTGCCGGCCCGATGCCGACATCGTCCTCGGCGATGCGCGCCTGACCCTCGCCAAGGAGAAGCCGCAGAGCTTCGACTATCTGGTGATCGACGCCTTCTCGTCGGATTCCGTACCCGTGCACCTGCTGACGCGCGAGGCCATGCAGCTCTATGTCGACAAGCTGGCCCCACGCGGCATTCTGGCCATGCACGTCTCCAACCGCCATCTCGACCTGATCGAGGTCGCCACCAGCCTGACCAAGGCCCATCCCGGGCTCGTTGCAGCGGTGGTGGACGACAAGGCGGCCAAGCGCGGCCTCGATGCGGCACGCTCGCACGTCGTGTTCTTCGCACGCAGCCGGGAGGCGCTCGCGCCCGTGCTGGCCTGGCACGACGCCCGTGCGGTCGCGGCCCCGCGCACGCAACCCTGGACGGACGATTACTCCGACATCCTGTCGGCGCTCTGGGCCAAGTACGTACGCCGCTGACAGGGGATCGGGCGCGGCGGTGGAGGCGCGCTTGCCTTAGACCGCAAAGGTTTCTATATCCCTCCGGCGCGCTCCCTTCGTCTATCGGTTAGGACGTCAGATTTTCAATCTGAAAAGACGGGTTCGACTCCCGTAGGGAGCGCCAATTTTTCGCTCACGCGAAGCTTACTTCCCTCGCTCGCTCCGCGGGGCGGGCTGACCGCCCGGCGGCCTCTCCAGCCGCTGGCGCGCCGATTTCCCAGCTCGAACTTATTTCTTCGAGGAGCGCGAACCACATCAATAGGTTAGCCCCACCTCCGGCGCGCGCGAGCCGGAGGGTGCCGCACCGCGCCCTTCGCCTCCTTCATCGGACCGCCCCTGAGACTGGAGCGAGACCGCCCCGCCTCAGCCGTTGCGATAGGTGTAGCTGTAGCCATTGAGGGCCGGCGCACCGCCAAGATGGGCATAGAGCACCTTCGAGCCGGCCGGGAAGTAGCCCTTGCCCACCAGATCGATCATGCCCTGCATGGATTTGCCCTCGTAGACCGGGTCGGTGATCATCGCCTCGGTGCGGGCGGCGAAGCGAATCGCCTCGTTCGTCTCGTGGCTGGGCACGCCGTAAGCGGGATAGGCATAGTCCTCGAGGATGACGATCTCGTCGTCACGCACTTTGCGACCGAGCTCGACCAGCTCCGCCGTGCCGTCCACGATCTGGCGCACCTGTTCCCGGGTCTGCTGTGGCGTGCCGGAGGCATCGATGCCGATGACGCGATCGGCGCGATTGTCGGCAGCGAACCCGACGATCATGCCGCCCTGGGTCGAGCCGGTGACGACACAGACGATGATGTAGTCGAAGCGAATGCCCATCTGCGCTTCCTGGGCGCGCACTTCCTCTGCAAAGCCGACGTAGCCGAGGCCGCCGAGCTTGTGCACAGAGGCGCCGGCCGGGATGCCGTATGGCTTGCCGCCAGCCGCCTTGACGGACTCGATCGCGTCCTCCCAGCTCTTGCGGATGCCGATATCGAAGCCGTCCGGCACGATGCGACTGTCGGCGCCCATCAGGCGGGTCAGCAGGATGTTGCCGACGCGGTCGTAAACGGCGTCCTCGTGGGGCACCCAGCTTTCCTGCACGACGACGCACTTCATGCCGATCTTGGCCGCGGTCGCGGCCACCATGCGCGTGTGGTTCGACTGCACGCCGCCGATGGAGACGAGTGTATCGGCGTTCGAAGCGATCGCATCGGGCACGATGTACTCGAGCTTGCGCAGCTTGTTGCCGCCGAAAGCCAGACCCGAATTGCAGTCGTCCCGCTTGGCGTAGATCTGCACCTGCCCGCCGAGCGCCTCGGTCATCCTCGGCAGAAACTCGATCGGCGTCGGACCGAAGGTGAGGGGATAGCGTTCGAACTTGTCCAGCCTGAGCATGACGACCTCCGTTGACAAAGCCCGCACACCCTAGTCAGAATCGTGCGGCATGTCCTTCCGAAGACAGAGATGCTTAGACCATTATATTTCCGTTTTTGAGGATTTATTGGAAGTTTAGGTCAGCATATGGCAGAAAAATCGAAAGATTATACCGGAACAGGAGAGCTCGATCGCATCGACCGACGGATCCTGCAGCGATTGCAGCGCGACGGCCGCACGACGAACGCCGATCTGGCCAAGGCGGTGAACGTCAGCCCGGCCACCTGTCATCGCCGGACCCAGCGCCTGTTCGACGAGGGTTACGTGCGTGCGGTCCGCGCCGAGATCGCGCCGGAGCGGGTATCGCGGGGTACGCTGGTCATCGTCGGCGTGGTGCTCGACCACTCGACTCCGGAAAGCTTCGCGGTATTCGAGGCGGCGATTCGCAAACTCGATGTCGCACTCGATTGCCACCTGGTGGCTGGAGATTTCGATTTCTTCTTAAAGATTCGTGTTCGCGATATCGCCGATTTCAATCGATTGCATGGCGAACAACTGATCGCGCTTCCCGGTGTGCGTCAGACCCGGACGTTTTTCGTCATGAAGGAAGTCATCGACAACGCTCCCTTGAATTTCTAGCCCGCGGCCGGCCGTCGGACTGCTCCTGCGAGGTGCGCCTCCCGAACGCGCAGCGAGCGGGCCCGGCACGCTCCGGTCGCGATTTCCCGCTGCGGCCGGATTGATGCTAAGGTGCCTCCATCGCCGTCGCGACGGCGGATGACAAGTGGAGGCAGTGGTGTCGAAGCCCCACGACGCTGATCAGCGTGAGCAGGAGGTGCGCGAGCTTGCGCGCAGCAAGGGCTATGTGCTGCGCCGCGCGCATGAGGGCGTCAATCTCTGGCACGTGATGAGCCCCGACATCGACGGCAGCATCTACTCGTTCTCGATGGCGAACCCGCACACCTTCTCGCTCGACGAGGCGGAAAAACTGCTGCTGTCGAAGCCAGACAAGCCCTGAGGCTGGCTGCGGCAGGCGGCGTCCCCTGTCCGCGACGGCGGATGACGCCATGGCCCGCGCGAAGAATTCGCTGCGCCCACAAATCCAATTCTCAGACAATTACACATTCTCAAGACTGATGATTAATTTGTGTATTTCTTCGTGACGCGAGTTATAGGAATTTTAGCTCATTGCGGCAATTATGTCCTCTAGTTGCAATTCCAGTAATTGCAACCGGAGCGGCCCACTACGCCGCGCAGCATTCTCCGAGCCCCTTGTCCCGTATTGCGTAAAGAGATCTCATAAT
Organism: Hyphomicrobiaceae bacterium; assembly: GCA_020442225.1. The sequence goes on from JAGRKR010000577.1 coordinate 6,871, forward strand.
GCTCGCCAACAGCTCCTCCTTCGTGCAAAGCCTCACCGCCTGCATCGTCGTCGCCTATGTGGTCTTCTGCTTCCTTTATGGATACGCCAGTCTCAAGACGCGCCGGGCGGCGGCGGCCCGCAATCCAGGCCCAGCGACCAGCAGTGCGTCCGCTAATCTTGGAACGGCCCGTTGGGGCAAGCATCTTGCCATGGTGCTCGGCGTCCTGCTGACCCCTGCGGCCCTCCTGGCGGCGCTGCTCAGCCTCGCATCACGTGAGCGGGCGGGAATCGTCGAGGCCTACAATCTCTTCGTCGTCCCCTATCGCGCCGATGCCGCGCCCGCCTATCTCGCCGACCGAGGTCGAATCGGCCGCCAGCAGGTCGTCGCGCGCTTCTCCTCCGATACGCACGAGCATCGTCTGGCCGCCCGCAAGGCGCGCTGGCAGGAACTCGTCGCGAGCCGCGAGGCGCTGAAAACCGCGCCGCTGCTGCGCGCCTCGGATCTGGTGCTCAAGGTCCAGACGGAAGAGCAGCGACTGACGCAGATCGAACAGCGGCTCGCCGAGTTGACCCGCTCCTCGTTCTCCCTGAGCCAGCAGATGATCGCCACCCACACCACCTGGCAGAATGCCCGCAACGATCTTGCAGCCAGGCTCCCGACGCTCGAGGCCAGCATCGCCGCCCAGACGGCCGAGCTCGCGCAGAGGGCTCGGCACCATGCCCGCATCGCCAAGCTGCAGTCGCGCGGCTTTGCCACGGTCACGCAACTCGATCAGGCCGCGCTGGCGAAAGCGCTGGCACAGCACGCGCTCAAGGGCGCCGTCGACGGCCGCGACAAGACGACGGCGGCCATCGCCATGCTCGACGACGGCCAACGCCGCACCGAGGCCCTCCTGCGTGCCGAGATCGCCAAGGTCGCCGGGGAGATCGCCGCCTACGAACGGCGACGTCAGCCGGTCCTGGAGGTGCTGGCCGAAGCCCGCACGGCGCTCGAACACAACAAGGTGGAGGCGCGTCGCCAGCGCAAGCACGAGCTCGAGGCCGCCACGGCGCGCATCACCGCGCTCGAGAAGGAGTTGGCCATCCTCACCGCACAATCCGAGGTGAAGTCGCCGATCAGCGGACGCGTCATTTACCGCAGCGAGATGTCGTCGGCTCTGACCGGCTCGCTGCCGCTCCTGGTCGTGGCTTCCCAGTACGGCTTCGTCATGCGGCTCGACATGCTCCGTGACGAGCTGGCCGGCCTGAAGCAGGAGATGTACGGCCGCAACACCTTCGACGTGGTCATCGACGACGGCAGCACACGTCGCCTGGTCAAGGCGAGCATCGTGCGCATCGACGATCGCCTGGTCGACCGCAAGCGCGTGACCGTGGCCTTCGGCCTCGACGTTCCCGACGACATGCTCGTGCGCATGGCGCTCAAGGGCACGACGCCGCGCGCGCACCTGCGCTGGAACCCCTCGACGGTCTCGGTGCTGCGTTCGCGCGTCGCGCAGATCTTCAAGTTGTTCTCCGGCGATGCGGCCGTCGCAAGCGAGCCTCGGCCGGCCAAGCCGACCGCCCAGACCAAGCCACAAAGCCCGACGCCCGTCCGCGTCGAGTTCGCCCTCTGAGCGGAGACAGTGATCATGACCCAACCCGCAACCAAGATCGCGGCCACTCCGGTGCCCGAAGTCGCCGACGACCAGGTGCAGATGACAGAGATCGTCATCTACTCGCTGGTGATGGCGACCATGCTCGGCGCCATCGCGCTGCTGTTCAGCGAGCTCATGACGTTCAGCGCCTCGCTCGACGCGCTGAGCAACGTCTCGCTGAGCGACAGCTACATCCTCATCGCGCGGCTCGCCGCCGGCATCGTCATCCTGCTGCTGCTGAAGGAAGCCGGCGTGGCGCTTCTGGCGTACCGCCAAATGGTGCTGACGGCCACCGCGAGCACGCCGGAACTGCACGCGCCCGCGCGGACCGGCAAGACGGCTTCCATCATCGTTCCGGCCTACAACGAGGCGGAGACGATCGAGCGGACGCTGGCCTCGCTTCTCAAGAGCAGCTATCCCATCCTCGATATCGTGATCGTCGACGACGGCTCCACCGACGAGACGCTCGCCAAGGCGCAAACGGCTGCCGCACGCAGCACGCGCGTGCCGGTCACGGTGCTCACCCAGGCGAACGGCGGCAAATGGCGGGCGCTCAACCGCGGCATCGCCGCCAGCAAGGGTGAGCTGGTGCTGTGTGTCGACGCCGACAGCATGATCGACGCCGACGCATTGTCGATCATGGTGCCGCATTTCGACGACGCCGGGGTCGCCGCTGTCTGCGGTCAGGTCTCTGTGCGCAACAAGCGCGGGCTCATCGCGCGCCTGCAGGCGCTCGAATATGTCGTGGCAAACGGCAGCGCCCGCACGGCGCAGAGCGGCGATGGCTGCGTCCTGATCGTGCCCGGGCCGATCGGCTTGTTCCGTCGCGCGATCCTGGATCAGGTGCGCCAGACGTTCTTCGCCGATGGCGAGACATGGCGCGGCGAGGTCGTCACGGGTCCATTCTCGCCGCACACCTTCGCCGAGGACTTCGAACTCTCGGTCATGATCGGGTCTATCGGCGGGCGCGTCGTCTACGAGCCAGCGGCCAAGGCGCGGACCATGGTGCCGGAGACGTTGCGCGAGTTGCTGAGCCAGCGATATCGCTGGATCCGCGGCTCGATGCAGGTGAACGCCCGATTTCACGATCTCGAGTGGAGCAGCAAGGGCGGCAGCGGCGCACTCCGGCGCTGGATGACGATCGCCGGTATCGGTGATCTCTACGTCGTGCCGATCGCCGGGCTGCTGCTCATGGCGACTGCCGTGTGGGCGCTGCTGCTCGGCGAGGTCGCGAGCCTGCTCTCGCTGTGGATCCTGGTCTGGCTGATCCACGCCTCGGCGGCGATCATGTTCATTCGCTCGCATGGCGAGGATCTGTCGCTGGCGCTGCTGTCGCCATTGCAGAGCCTGTACGGCGCCGTCATCCTCACGGGTGTGTGGACACATGCCTTCATCGATCAGGTGACCGGTCGCGCCATGAAGTGGTAGGTCCCTCGCCGTCGCGCGGGAGCGATCCGCTGCCAGAAAACACATATCGGCAGGTTGCGGGGAATGCGCTGTCTTCAGCGCATTCCTCCATCAATTGTCGCAGTTCCGACGGTTTCAGCCGACATCCGGCGCGCGCGCGCGACCATCGCGCGTCAAGCCGTCGCACAGGCTGACGGAATCTCCGCCGCTCGAACGTTGTTACTAGGACCGTCATCAGACGAGTCCTATGACAGGAGATTATGGACCAATGAGAACACTCATCGCAGCTGCGGTGCTCGCCCTGGCCTCGACCGCGGCCTCGGCAGCCCCCGTCACCACGCATCAGGTGCCCACGATCGGCGAGCCGCAGATGACGCTGGCGCAGTACGATAGACGGCCGACCGACCGGCGCTGGCGCGACGGCCGCCCGCACCGCCACCGCTACGTTCCCGGCCGCCGCTACGACGCCCCGCCGCCGCGCTGGCGCCGGTACCACATGAGGCCGCGCGACTGGCGGCGTCGCGGCTGCATCATCGTCGGGCCGCTGTGGTTCTGCCCATAAGGTAGCTGCGGCGCCGGCCGCCTGACGGTCGACGCCACGAGCCGCGCGGGAGACTTCGCGAGAAGTGTCCCGCGCGGATTCGTTTCAGGCCCGTCTGAGCTCGTCCTCGCCGGACTCGATAATGCGCTCAGCCGCCGCGAGATCGACGGAAACGAGCTGGCTCACGCCCCGCTCACCCATCGTCACGCCGAACAGCCGCTGCATGCGGGCCATGGTCATCGGATGATGCGTGATGACGAGGAAGCGGGTATCCGTCTCGGACGCCATCCGCTCCATCATCGAGCAGAACCGATCCACGTTGGCGTCGTCGAGGGGCGCGTCCACCTCGTCGAGCACGCAGATCGGCGCGCGGTTGGTGAGGAACACGGCGAAGATCAGCGCCATCGCGGTCAGCGCCTGCTCGCCGCCCGAAAGCAGCG
>JAGRKR010000578.1:0-166 GCA_020442225.1 Hyphomicrobiaceae bacterium
GTCGCGCTCGCCCGCGTGCTGGTGTCGCAGCCGCGCATGCTGCTGCTCGACGAGCCCTTTTCCAAGCTCGACGCCGGCCTGCGCGCCCAGATGCGCGATCTCGTCTTCGCCAAGGCGCGCGGCAACGGCCTGCCGGTCGTGCTGGTGACCCACGACGAGGAGGATG
>JAGRKR010000578.1:322-838 GCA_020442225.1 Hyphomicrobiaceae bacterium
GCGCGGGCAAGACCACGCTCGTGCCGCTCGCCCTCCTCGACGCGCCTTGGCTCAAGGGCCGGCGCATCGTCATGCTGGAACCGCGCCGCATCGCCGCCCGCGCCGCCGCGCGGCGCATGGCCTCTCTGCTCGGCGAGGAGGTTGGTGCCACCGTCGGCTACGCCATGCGCATGGAAAGCCGCCAGTCGGCGGCGACCCGCATCCTCGTCGTCACCGAGGGCGTCATGGCGCGCATGATCGTCGAAGACCCGGAGCTTGCCGGAACCGGTGCGATCCTGTTCGACGAGTTCCACGAACGCTCGCTCGACGGCGATTTCGCCTTGGCACTGGCGCTCGATGCGGCGTCGGCGCTGCGTGAGGATTTGCGCCTGCTGGTCATGTCGGCGACGCTCGATGGCGCGCGTGTGGCGGCCCTGCTCGGCGATGCGCCGGTGGTCGAAAGCCAGGGTCGCAGCTTCCCCGTCGACATCCGCCATCGCCCGCGCGGAGCGAACGAGCGCATCGAGGACGCCATGG
>JAGRKR010000578.1:895-2886 GCA_020442225.1 Hyphomicrobiaceae bacterium
CGCACGGCGGAGCGTCTGGAAGGCCGCCTGCCGGCCAACGTCGACGTCGTGCCGCTGCATGGCAGCCTGGAGGGCGGCGAGCAGGATGCCGCGATCCGCCCCGCGCCATCCGGCCGGCGCAAGGTAGTGCTCGCGACGGCGATCGCAGAAACCTCGATTACCATCGACGGCGTGCGCGTTGTCATCGACAGCGGTCTGGCGCGCCTGCCACTCTACGAACCGGCGACGGGGCTGACGCGGCTGACCACGACGCGGGCCAGCCAGGCCTCGGTCGATCAGCGCGCCGGCCGGGCAGGGCGCACGGAGCCCGGCATTGCGATCCGCCTGTGGCGCGCCGAGCAGACCGCCGCGCTGCCGGCCTTCACGCCGCCGGAAATCACCCAGGCCGACATGTCGTCGCTGCTGCTCGACTGCGCCGCCTTCGGCGTGGGCGACCCGAGGCAGCTCGCCTTCCTCGACCCGCCGCCCGAACCGGCGCTGGCCGAGGCCAGGGTGCTGCTCGAGCGGCTGGGTGCCTTCGATGCCGGCGGTGCGCTGACCCCGACCGGCCGTGCCATGCGCAAGCTCGCGCTACCCGTCCGCCTTGCCGCCATGGTGTTGGGCGGTGCGGAACACGGCGACGAAGCCGCCCGTATCGCGGCTGAACTTGCCATGCTGGTCACCGAGCGCGGCCTTGGTGGTAACGCGGTCGATCTCGAAGAGCGCCACGAACGCTTTCGGGCGGCGAAAGGCCGCCGCGACATGCAGGCTCGCAAGATGGCCGCGAGCCTTGCCGAGCGGGCCCGCAAGGCTGTGCCCCGCGCAAAAGACGGCGAGACGCCCTCGCTTGCCGCCTTTCTTGCCGTCGCCTGGCCGGACCGTGTCGCCATGCAGCGCGGCGGGGCGGGGCGCTTCGTCCTCGCCAACGGCCGCGGTGGCGCGCTCGATCCGGCAGAGCGGCTCGCCGCATCGCCCTATCTGGTCGTGGCGGAACTGCAGGGCGTCGCCGCCAATGCACGCATCCTCTCGGCGATTGCGCTGGAGGAGGCGGAATTGCGCGCCATTGCCGGCACGCGGATCGAAGCGGTCGAGGAGGCGAGTTTCGACAGGGAAACCGGCTCGCTGAGAGCTCGCCGCATCGAACGCCTCGGTGCGCTCACCCTGTCCTCGAAGCCGTTGCCGGCGCCGAAGGGCGCGGATGCCGCGCGGCTTTTGCTGCAGGCCGTCCGCGACGCTGGCGTGAGCGTCCTGCCCTGGGGCAAGGAATCCACCGCCCTGCGTGCACGCCTTGCATGGCTGCATGCGACGCTCGGCGATCCGTGGCCGGCCATGGACGACGAGGCGCTGGCGCAAACGCTGGACGACTGGCTCGAGCCCTATCTCGGCGAAGCACCGTCGCTGTCATCGCTGAGCGATAGCCGTCTGCGCGAAGCGCTCTTGTCGCGCGTGCCCTGGGACCTGCAGCATGACATTGGCCGTCTTGCGCCCACCCATTTCGACGCGCCATCGGGCTCGCGCGTCCCGGTCCGCTACGAGCCGGATGGCCCGGTGCTGGCCATCCGCGTGCAGGAGCTGTTCGGCCTGCAGAACCATCCGGCAATTGCCGGCGGCAAGATACCGCTTACACTTGAGCTGTTGTCCCCCGCCCACCGCCCGATCCAGACGACGCGCGACCTTCCCGGCTTCTGGGCGGGATCGTGGGCCGATGTGCGCGCCGACATGCGCGGCCGCTACCCAAAGCACGAATGGCCGGAGGACCCGGCGGCCGCGGCTGCGACCAACCGCGCCAAGCCGCGCAAGCGCTGAGCGCTTGCCGAGTTCGCCGCCGCGCCGCATAACAGCGCCATGACAAAGCAACCGATGGCTGCCGCGCTGTCCCAGAGCCCGCCCCTGCGCCTCACCACTTTCGTACGCATCCGCTGGCTTGCCGTCGCGGGGCAGAGCGCCGCGCTGCTGTTCGTCGATTCGGTGCTCGGCTTCCCCTATCCGCTGATGGGCTGCGCGGTGCTGGT
>JAGRKR010000578.1:2997-3753 GCA_020442225.1 Hyphomicrobiaceae bacterium
CTCGGTGGCCTGCTCTACCTAACCGGAGGAGCGCAGAATCCGTTCATCCTGCTGCTTCTGGTCCCGGTCGTCATTTCGGCCACGGTGCTTCCGCTGCTCATGACCGCGACGCTCGGCGTGCTGGCGATCGCGGTGACGACGCTGCTCGCCTTCTTCCACCTGCCCTTGCCGTGGTATCCGGGAACGCAGCTCGTCCTGCCCTTCGCCTATATCGGCGGCCAGTGGGTCGCCATCGTCTCGTCACTGGTCTTCACGGCCGTCTACGCGTGGCGCGTCGCCGCCGAGGCGCGCCAGCTGTCCGACGCATTGACGGCAACCGAACTGATCCTGCAGCGCGAGCAGCATCTGAGCGCCATCGACGGGCTGGCGGCCGCCGCTGCGCACGAGCTCGGCACGCCGCTTGCCACCATCGCGCTCGTCGCCAAGGAGATGAGCAAGGCGCTGGAGGGCGAGGAGCGCTTCGCCGACGATCTCGCGCTGCTCAACTCCCAGGCGGCGCGCTGCCGCGATATCCTGCGCCGCATCAGCAGCCTGGACGCGGAAAACCGCGACTATTTCGACCGGCTGCCGCTCAGTTCGCTCATCGAGGAAGTGGTCGCGCCGCATCGCGATTTCGACGTCGAGATCGAGACCAGGATCGACCGCCGCGATCAGCAGGAGCCGGTCACAAGACGCAGCACCGGCGTCATCTACGGGCTGGGCAACATCGTCGAGAACGCTGTCGATTTCGCCCGTTCGAAGGTCATCGTCGATTGC
>JAGRKR010000579.1 GCA_020442225.1 Hyphomicrobiaceae bacterium
TTCTCGACGATGTTGCCGAGCCCGTAGAGGACGCCGCTGTTGCGCCGGGTGACCGGCTCCTCCTTGTCCTGGCGGTCGATCCGCGTCTCGATGTCGACGTCGAAATCGCGGTGCGGTGCGACCACTTCCTCGACAAGCGAACTGAGCGGCAGGCGGTCGAAATAGTCGCGGTTGTCGGCATCGAGGCTACTGATGCGCTTGAGGATGTCGCGGCAACGCGCGGCCTGCGAATTGAGCAGCGCCAGATCGTCGGCGAAACGCTCGTCGCCCTCCAGCGCCTTGCTCATCTCCTTGGCGACGAGCGCGATGGTTGCGAGCGGCGTGCCGAGCTCATGGGCGGCCGCGGCGGCAAGTCCGTCGATGGCGCTCAAATGCTGCTCGCGCTGCAGGATCAGTTCGGTTGCCGTCAGAGCATCGGACAGCTGGCGCGCCTCGGCCGCGACCCGCCAGGCATAGACCCCGGTGAACATCAGCGAGGAGACGATGGCGACCCACTGGCCGCCCACATAGACGAAGGGCAGCACGAGATGCGTGTCGGGATACCAGGGCAATGGCATATGGAAGAAGACGAGCAGGGTGGCGATGGCTATCGCCAGCACGCCAAGCGAGATGGTCATGGTCACGGTCAGCACGGTGGCCGAGATGACGACCGGGACGATCAGCAGCAGCAGGAAGGGATTCTGCGCGCCGCCGGTCAGGTAGAGCAGGCCGCCGAGCTGCATGATGTCGAACAGCAGCACATCGAAGACCGCGCGCGGGGACATGCGCTGGGCCACCGGATAGCGCAGTGTCAGGTACAGGTTTAGCGCCGCCGACAGGATGACGAGGACCGCGCAGGTCAGCAGCGGGAACGGGAACCCCAGGACGGAGTCGACGAACAGCAGCGCCGCGCTCTGCCCCGCAACAGCGAGCCATCGGATACGCACGAAGGTGGTGAGGCGCAGGGGCGGGCTCTGGGACAGCGCGGCAGCCATCGGTTGCTTGGTCATGGTGCTGTTATGCGGTGCGGCGGCGAACTCGGCAAGCGCTCAGCGCTTGCGTGGCTTGGCGCGGTTGGTCGCAGCCGCGCGGGCCGGATCCTCCGGCCACTCGTGCTTCGGATAGCGGCCACGCATCTCAGCGCGCACATCGGTCCAGGATCCCGCCCAGAAGCCGGGCAGGTCGCGCGTCGTCTGGATCGGGCGGTGAGCCGGGGACAACAGCTGCAGTGTAAGCGGCATCTTACCGCCGGCAATTGCCGGATGTTGCTGCAGGCCGAACAACTCCTGCACGCGGATGGCCAGCACCGGACCGTCCGGCTCGTAGCGGACCGGGACGCGCGAGCCCGATGGCGCGTCGAAATGGGTGGGCGCTAGACGGTCGATGGCGCGCTGAAAATCCCAGGGTACGCGCGTCAGGAGTGCTTCGCGCAAACGGCCGTCGCTGAGCGAGGACAATGACGCGGCCTCGCCGAGATAGGGCGCCAGCCAGTCGTCCATCGTCTGCGCCAACGCCTCGTCATCTATAGCCGGCCACGGATCGCCGAGCGTCGCGTGCAGCCAGGCAAGGCGCGCGCGCAGGGCGGTGGATTCCTTGCCCCAGGGCAGGACGCTCACGCCCGCATCGCGGACGGCCTGCAGCAGGAGCCGCGCGGCATCTGCGCCCTTCGGCGCCGGCAGCGGCTTCGAGGACAGGATGAGCGCACCGAGGCGTTCGATGCGGCGGGCTCTCAGCGAGCCGGTTTCCCTGTCGAAGCTCGCTTCCTCGACCGTCTCGGTCCGCGCTCCGGCGATGGTGCGCAGTTCCGCCTCGTCCAGGGCGATCGCCGAGAGGATGCGCGCATTGGCGGCGACGCCCTGAAGTTCGGCGACGACCAGATAGGGCGATGCGGCAAGGCGCTCGGTCGGATCGAGGACGCCGCCACGGCCGTTGGCGAGGACGAAGCGCCCCGCCCCGCCGCGCTGCATGGCGATACGGTCGGGCCAGGCGACGGCAAGAAGGGCGGCAAGCGAGGGCGTTTCGCCGTCTTTTGTGCGGGGAACGGCCTTGCAGGCCCGCTCGGCGAGGCTCGCGGCCATTCTGCGCGCTTGCGTCTCGCGGCGGCCCTTTCCGCGAGCGAAGCGTTCGTGGCGCTCTTCGAGATCGACCGCGTTCCCACCAAGGCCGCGCTCGGTGATCAGCATGGCAAGTTCGGCGGCTGAGCGCGCGGCATCGCTTCCATGTTCGGCACCGCCGAGCACCATGGCGGCGAGGCGGACCGGCAGCGCAAGCTTGCGCATGGCG
>JAGRKR010000580.1:0-1049 GCA_020442225.1 Hyphomicrobiaceae bacterium
GCGACGCCGCACAACGGCAAGGAGGAGGATTTCCAGCTCTTCATGGCGCTCCTCGACGGCGATCGCTTCGAGGGCAAGTTCCGCGACGGCGTGCATGTGGCCGACGTCTCGGACCTGATGCGCCGGATGGTGAAGGAGAACCTGCTGAAGTTCGACGCGACCCCGTTGTTCCCCGAGCGCGTCGCCTACACGGTGCCCTATAAGCTCTCCGACGCCGAAGCCGCGCTCTACAAGGCCGTCACGGAATACGTGCGCGAGGAGTTCAATCGCGCTGAGGCGCTGGAGAACGACAAGCGTGCCGGAACGGTTGGCTTCGCGCTCACCATCCTTCAGCGCCGTCTCGCCTCGTCCCCGGAGGCGATCTATCAGTCTCTGCGCCGCCGGCGCGAACGCCTGGAGAGGCGGCTGCGCGAGCTGGAGGTTCTGCAGCGTGGCGGGCAAGTTGTCGGCGTGCTCGATTCGCGGGCTCCGCTCCTCGATCAGGAGGACGTCGAGGACCTGGACGACGCGCCCGATGCGGAATTGGAGGTGACCGAGGAGGAGGTCCTCGACCAGGCCACGGCGGCGCGTTCGATCGAGGAACTGCGGATCGAGATCGAGACGCTTAAGCGTCTTGAAGCCCTCGCGCTGTCGATCCGGCGAAGCGGAGAGGACAAGAAGTGGCGCGAGCTGGCGACCCTGCTCGGCGAGATCTTCACCCCGGCCTCGATCAGCAACCACCTCGCGGAAGAAGCCGCCCCTTACGATGCGGGCGTGCCGGAGCCTCCGAAGCCCACGCCTTCGCCGCACCAGAAGCTGGTCATCTTCACCGAGCACCGCGACACGCTGAACTACCTGCAATCGCGGATCGGCACGCTGCTCGGACGTGCTCAGGCGGTCGTCGCGATCCACGGCGGCATGGGTCGCGAAGAGCGCATGAAGGCGCAGGAAGCCTTCCGGCACGATCCCGAGGTCCAGGTGCTGCTGGCGACCGACGCCGCCGGCGAAGGCATCAACCTTCAACGCGCTCACCTGATGGTGAACTACGACCTGCCCTGGAACCCGAACCG
>JAGRKR010000580.1:1064-2362 GCA_020442225.1 Hyphomicrobiaceae bacterium
CGGCTGGAGCAGCGCTTCGGGCGCATTCACCGTATCGGCCAGACCGAGGTTTGCCACCTTTGGAATCTGGTGGCCGAGGAAACCCGCGAGGGCGACGTCTATCACAAACTGCTGGACAAGCTGGCGCAGGCCCGCAGCGCCCTCGGGGGCCAGGTCTTCGACGTGCTCGGGAAGGTGCAGTTCGAAGGGCATTCGCTGCGCGAGCTGCTGATCGACGCGATCCGCTACGGCGATCAGCCGGAGGTCCGGGCGCGCCTGACCAAGGTGGTCGAGAACGCCTTCGACAAAGACTCTTTGCGGGAACTGCTCGAAGACCGCGCGCTGGCGCACGACTCCATGGACGCCTCGCGGGTCTATCGCATCCGTAAGGAGATGGAGCGGGCCGAGGCGCGCCGGCTTCAGCCCCACTACGTCGAGTCCTTCTTCCTCGAGGCTTTCAAGCGCCTCGGCGGCGCTGTGCGGCAGCGTGAGCCGCGGCGCTACGAGATCACCCACGTGCCGGCGCCGGTGCGCAACCGGGATCGCCTGATCGGCTTCGGCGAGCCGGTGATGCCGCGCTATGAGCGCATCGCATTCGAGAAGGCGCTGGTGGCGCCGCAGGGACAGCCTCTGGCGGCGTTCGTCTGCCCGGGTCATCCGCTGCTCAACGCCGTGATCGACATCAGCCTGGAACGCTACCGCGACCTGCTGCGGCGCGGCGCCGTGTTGGTTGACGAACGCGACCAGGGCACGAGCCCGCGCGTGCTGTTCTTCCTCGAACACGCGATCCAGGACGCAAGCCTCACCAAGTCCGGCGACCGCCGGGTCGTCTCGAAGCGGCTGCTGTTTGTGGAGATCGACGCCCAGGCGACGGCGCGGCACCTCAACTACGCACCCTATCTCGACTACCGTCCCCTCGCTGAAGGCGAACCGGCGGCCGAGGCGATCCTCGCACGGCCCGAATCCTCATGGATCGGCCGCGAGCTCGAAAGCAAGGCCCAGGCGCACGCCATCGCGGAGGTGGTGCCGGAGCATCTGGCCGAGGTTAGGGATCGCAAGCTCGCGCTGCTCGACAAGACCGAGGCTGCGGTCAAGGATCGCCTGACCAAGGAAATCAACTATTGGGACTTCCGGGCCGAGCAGCTCAAGGAGCAGGAGCGCGCCGGCAAGGCTAATGCGCGGCTGAACTCGGGCGAAGCCCGCAAGCGGGCGGACGAGCTTCAGGCCCGCCTGCAGAAGCGCATGGAGGAGATCAAACGGGAGCGTCAGTTGGCCCCGCTGCCGCCGGTCGTGCTCGGCGGCCTGCTGGTCGCGCCCAT
>JAGRKR010000581.1 GCA_020442225.1 Hyphomicrobiaceae bacterium
CACCGCATCGGCCGCACGGCCCGCGCGGGCGCCTCGGGCCGCGCCATCTCGCTGTGCGCCGCCGAGGAGCAGGATCTGCTGCGATCCATCGAGCGGCTGACGCGCCAGACGATCGAGCGCGAGGACAGGCGCAACGACACGCGTCTGGCGACCTCGGCCGCGGAAGAGCCGCGGGCACGTCACCGTCCGGACCGGTCCGAGCGGAACCGCAGCGACGGACATCCGCAGCGCCGCCAGCAGCGACGCAGCGGTGGAGGCCCACGCCGCAACTCGCGCGGGCGCGCCGCCGCCTAGTCACGGCACGCCCTGCACTAGACCAACATCCCGCTGCAGGCGCCGGTCGCTCCGGCCGCCTGCAGCGCATGCCATTACGGTGAGGACCATGGGCAGACGCAAGCCGACCGGCAAATCCGAGTTCGTCCTGTTCGACGTCTACTACGAGGACGGCTCGCGCACGTCGAACCGCAAGGTTCCGTCGGACGTCGTCGGGGGTCTCGAAGGCGACGAGCCGGCGCGGGACTTCTTCGAGGCTCAGGATCGCGAGATCGCCGAGCGCTCGGGCCGCTCCCGCTCGCCCATCCAGCGCATCGCGCGCTCCTCGACCAAGTAGGCTCGCCGACGCGGCCGGCCACGATGCCGTGATCATGATTCGCGGAAATTGGCTTGCGCACCTGTCGATGCTACCGCACAACACCAGCGGGGACGGGGACTGGTCGCTTCGGAGCATCCCGCGATGAGCATCGCGATCCCGCACTACACGTTCGGCGAGAAGCTCGCGGACGGTCTCATCCATGCCATTGGCGTCACGGCGAGCCTCATCGGCGCCGTCGTGCTGCTCGCGCTCGCCGCCGGTCGGCAGCCCCCGCACGCGCTCGTCAGCCTCTCCGTCTATTGCACGGGACTGGTGGCGGTGTTCGCGATCTCCGCCGCCTACCACCTGGTCAGCGATCCGCGCTACAAGGCGCCGCTACGCCGGCTCGACCATGCCGCGATCTTCGTCAAGATCGCGGCCACGTACACGCCCTTCGCGGTGGTCAGGATGACGGGCTGGGAAGGCACGGCCCTGCTGGCACTCGTGTGGAGCGTGGCGGCATTCGGACTCGTGCTGAAGCTGTTCTTCCCGACGCGGCTCGTCGCCACGTCCTACGTTCTCTACCTCGCACAGGGCTGGGCCGTGCTGCTCGCCATCAATCCCCTTCTCGCCGCCGTCTCGACCTGGACGCTGGCGCTCCTCGGCATCGGCGGCGTGTTCTACACGGTCGGCGTGATCTTCCACCTGTGGCGACGCCTGCGCTACCACAACGCCATCTGGCACGGCTTCGTGGTCTGCGGCTCGAGCTGCCATTACGTCGCCGTGCTGCAGGCCGCGGCCATCGTCTGAGCGTTGCTGCGCAGCACGAGCGCGCCTCAGCCGGACGCTTGCCCATGCGAGAGGCCTGGGCTACGCTCAATCGCTTCCTCAGCAGCGAGCGGCGTTCGGCGCCGCTTCGCCGTTTCATGGAGGCCTATGGTGAGCGTTCACGCCCATCTCGATCCGTCCCTCCTCATAGAGCCGGCTTCCTCGCGCGCCGACCACCAGCGTCTGGCCCGGGATCTGTTCGATGCCCTGCGCCGCCTGTCCTTCGATGGCGTCGGCATCAGCCGCGAGACCTACGGCCCCGGCGAGACCCAGGCGATGGAGTTGATCGAGCGCGTGGCGAAAGCCCACGGCCTGACGACCTCCTGGGACGGGGCGCGCAACCTCGTCGTGCGGCTGGAAGGTCGCGAGCCTGCGCTTCCTGTCGTCGCCACCGGCTCGCACATCGACAGCGTGCCGCAAGGCGGCAACTTCGACGGTGCGGCCGGCGTCATCGCCAGCCTGCTGGGCCTCCTGGCGGTACGCGAGTTCGGCCCGCCGCGGCGGTCGGTGGAGCTCTACGTGCTGCGCGGCGAGGAGAGCGCCTGGTTCGGCGGCCCCTGCTATTTCGGCTCGCGCGCCCTCTTCGGCCAACTGACGCCAGCAGACCTCGCCAGCGCCCATCGCACGTCCGGGCGCACACTCGGCGAGCACATGCGCGCTGCCGGCGTCGAGATGGCGCCGATCGAGGCGGCGACGCCTCTCACGCCGCCGAGCCGCTTCGCCTGCTGGCTCGAGTTGCACATCGAGCAAGGCCCGGTGCTGGTCGCGCGCGACAAGCCGCTCGGGCTCGTCACCGGCATCCGCGGCAACGTCAGACACAGGCGCGTCGTCTGCCGCGGCGAAGCGGCGCACTCGGGCGCGGTCCCGCGCTGGCTGCGCCACGATGCCGTTCTGGCGATGGCGGAGCTTCTGGTCCGGCTCGACGAGCACTGGCGCGTGCTGCTCGAATGGGGCGAGGATCTCGTCCTGACCTCCGGCATCGTCGAGACGAACCCGGGAGAGCATGCGGTGTCGCGTGTCCCGGGCGAGGTGTCGTTCGCGCTCGAGTATCGCAGCCAGGACGCCAAGACGTTGAAGTCGTTCGGCGCGCTCATCGAGTCGGAATGCACGCAGGTCGCACGCAAGCGTGGCGTCACCTTCGAGCTCGGCGCGCCCGTGACAACCGAGCCTGCGCGCATGTCCGAGCCGGTCAGGGCAATCCTTGAGGCGGAGGCGGCAGCGTCAGGTGTCGCCTATGAGATCATGCCGTCGGGCGCCGGGCACGACTCCGCCGTATTCGCCAATGCCGGCGTACCGGCGGCGATGCTGTTCGTGCGCAACGAACGGGGCAGCCACAATCCCCACGAGAGCATGGAGCTCGACGACTTCTTCGCCGCTGCCGAGGTGCTGGCACGCGGGCTCCGACGCCTGGCCGAGCAACGCGAGGAGTTGCGCTCATGAGCACGATCCGCACGGGCGCCGCAGCCGCGCGGCTGGTCGTGGAGAGCGGCGCCGTCTACACGCGCACGGGCGGCGAGCCGTTCTTCTTCACGTCGGGCTGGGCCAGTCCCGTTTTCATCGACGTGAAGCGGCTGATCTCCCTGCCAGAGGCCCGCGGCCGGCTGATTACGCTCTGCCTGGAGACGCTGGCCGAGACGCCGGGCAACGATGCGTTCGCGCTGGTCGCCGGATGCGAGCTCGCCGGAGTGCCGTTCGCCGCCATGATCGCCGATCGGCTCGGCAAGTCGCTCGTCGTCGTGCGCAAGCAGGGCAAGGGGTTCGGACGGCTCGCTCAGTTCGAGGGCACCTTCGAGCCCGGCGAGCGCGTGTTGCTCGTCGACGACCTCGCGACGGACGGCGTCAGCAAAGTCGGATTCCGGCAGGCCTTGGAGCGGGCAGAGGCGACGGTCGTCGAGACCTTCGTGCTGCTCGATTACGGCATCTTCCCGTCGACACGCCGCCTGCTGTCGCTGATGAGCCTTGCCGACGTCATCGCCGCAGCCGAGGAGGCGCAAGTCCTCGATGGCCGTGCGCTGGACGAGGTCAAGGCATTCGCGGCCGACGCTCCGCAATGGTCCCGGCGCAACGGCGGCATCGCCTCGCTCGCGCTGTGAGCTAGCCGGCACGGCCACCCGCGCGCGCGCCTGCGTGCTCCCCGGCGAGCCTGCCGAAGACGGCGCCGCGCAGGACCGACGTCGCGCCGGGGTAGCGGCCGTAGTAGAGCCCCATCGTCTCGCCGGCCGCATAGAGGCCGCGGATCGGCTCGCCGTGCGTGTCGAGAACGCGCGCGTCGGGATCGACCTTGAGCCCGCCGAACGTGAACGTGTTCGACGATATGATGGGATAGGCCCGGAACGGCGCGCGATCGATCGGGCGGGCCCAGTTCGATTTCGGCGGGTAGAGCCCACGCGTCGCCAAACCGTCGACGCGCGTCGCGTCGAAGTCGCCGGCCTGGCAGGCGGCGTTGTAGGCATCGACCGTGGCCGCGAGCCGCGCCGCCGGCACGTTCAATTGCGCGGCCAGAGCCGCCAGGCTGTCAGCCGTGACGGGCGGCTGATCCGACCAGACGCAGCGCTGCCACATCGCGATGTCGTCGATCCTGCCGTCGAGGATGACATAGGCGATGCCGCCCGGCTGGCGCGCGATCTGCCGCGAGATCGGCTCGTAGGCGGCATCGACCGTCCCCGGCGCCTCGTCGACGAAGCGGTCGCCACGCTGGTTCACGAGGAGGCCCTGGGGAAAGATCATGATGATCGGCTCGGTGACGCCGGAGCGCGGGTCGATGGGCTGGGCGTGATAGTCGCTGAAATCTCCGGCCGGCGCCGCACCGATGGCGAGCCCCATGCGGACACCCTCGCCCTTGTTGTAGTAGCCGCCGCGCGCCACGGGCCGGAGATAGCGGCCGTAATCGCCGAGGTAGTGGGCGACCATCTCCGGATTTCCCTGGAAACCACCGCAGGCGAGAATGACCGAGGACGCGCGGAGTGTGGCGAGGCCGCTTCCGCGCCGCCGCACCACGACACCGGTGACCGCCCCGCTCTCGTCACAGGCAAGCCGCTCCGCCGTCGTCTCGTAGTGGAAGCGCCCGCCGAGCTTCTCCACCAGCGGACAGAACGTTTCCACGACGGAAAGCCCTCCGCCGTTGATGCCGATGCGTGGCGACGAGCGCTGCGTCAGACCGTAGTAGGCGATGGGGCCGAAGGTGATGCCGCGTTGCTTCATCCAGGCGATCGTCGGCGGAATGCGCTCGGCGAAGCGGCTCACGAGCTCCGGGTCCGTCATGTTCATGGTCTTGATGACGGACGGCCAGTTGGCGTAGTCGGCGGCCGTCTCGGCGACCATGGCGGGGTCCAGGTGGTAGCCCGCGTTGTCGGCGAACACGGTCTCGAAGTCAGGCGAGATTTCTGTCTCGCTGACCATGCGGAGCGCAGCCGTCGTGTAGCGTGTGTTGCCGCCGCGCTCGGCCTCGGGCGCGCGCTCGAGCACGGCCGTGCGAGCCCCCGCCTCCAGTGCGGCGACCGCAGCCGACAGGCCGGCCACGCCGCACCCGACGACCACGACATCGAATTCATCCGCGGCTGTCTCGCCCACCTCGATCCCCCTCGCCATTGTTGCTCATTGCCATGGCGGCCAGGATGACACTCGCACCCGCGGTCTGTACAGAGCCGACATGGCGGGGGCGTCAGGTGTGGCCGGGGGACCGGACGCGCTCGGACAGGCCGAGGTCACTTCCAGCCCGTGCACACACAGATCGGCTTGCCGCTCGTACCGACCGTGCCAGTATGACCTCCGGGCCAAGTCTTGCCGGTGCAGACGCGCGGTCCGCATTTGAGGCCAGCCCAGTTGCGGAAGTACACCGATCCGCCCATGGGCTTGCGTGGGTCCGCCACGCATTGGCAGACGGCACTCATGTTCGCCCCCGCGCCTTCGCATCTGGCCTTGGCCTTCGCCCCATTGCAGGTGATCCGGCATTCGGTCTTGCGGCAGGTGATGCGCGCGCTGTCGGCGAAGGCGGCCTGGGACAGTCCGCTGGCTGCAACCGCCGCAGCAACGATGCCCCAGACATACGATCGACGGTGAGAGCTCATGTCACTTCTTCCCCTGGCTTTGCCGGACTCGTGACGCGCGGCTTCCACACTTGGACGCTGCACGCCTGTCGGCCCGGCTACTTGAACAGCTCGTTGGGCGCACCGTGGGCGCGGTTCCAGTCGGCCCAGGGCACGTCCGTCGGACAGACGTCGTTGGCGATGACGGTCCATTGGCCTGCCGTTGTCCGGCGCAACAGCGCCTGATTGGTCTCGCTGCAATCGTCGAAGCCGGCGGCTTTCCAGTTGATCGGCCGGCCGCCCGGCTGCTGCGGCTTGGCGTCGACGAACGCCCAGGTCGGATTGCCGCTCCAGCACACCCTGATTTTCCTGACGACGAACTGCACGGGCTGCTTCAGGATATCGGCAACCGGTCCCCTCAGCGTATCGAGTACGGCCTTGCGCTCGGCGCCTTGCGGCGCATAGCAGCCGCTCGCCTGCGCCGTGGCGGTGGCGCTGCCGACGGCCAATCCCGCCCAGATGATGGCCGGCACTATAGCCAGGCCCAGGCCCACGGCACATGTGGTCAGGGTCTTCATCGTCGCTCTCCTGTTGCCTCGCTTCGTTGACTTGGCATCGCCTGGCGCCGCCATCTCACTTGCCGCGCGGATCGACGACGCGCCCCATGAAGAGCACGGCGCCGGTCGCTTCCTCGACAAGGTAGAAGACGAACGGCCGGTCGATCGTGACGTGACGGCGTGGCGGCGGTCCCGAGCGCAATCCGAACTCGACCGCGGTCGCGGCAGCGGCATCCGTACCGGCCTCGTGAACGTCGATGACGGCCTTGTGCCGGACCTGCGTGATGTGGATGCGGTCCTGCTCGCGCGCACTTTCGCTGATCCCGGTGAAGTCGGCGCGGTCCTTGTCGAAGGGCCGCGTCAGGCCGAGGGCGCGGAACGGCGGGATGAGGTCCGCCTCGAAGCTGATCTTGAAGCGTGGCATGGCAAGACGCATACGCTCGGGCTCGGCGCTCGCGAGCCCCTTCAGGATGGCGACGAGCGTATTGTCGCCGAGCAGCTGCGCCAGCGGGAACGTGCCGGAGACTGACATGGGCAGGATGACGACAAGCGCCAACCGCCCCCCTCTATAGGGCAGAGCAATGGCGTCGAAGGTATGCGCACGCACGATGCGGTAGCTGCCGTCGCGGTGCATCATCGGCACCTGCACCGACTGCTCCCGGCTCAGGCGAAAGGCGCGCTCCCGCGTCTGACGCGGCGAGAATTGCCCCTCCCACGCAGCCTTGAGGCTCACCGCATTCACGAGCACGCAAACGGAGTAAGGGTGGAGGCGCTCGAGGATGCGCGCAATGCGGCCGTCCGTCTTCTCGCGCACCCAATCGTTGATCTCCGCCAGCGTCGCCTTCGGAAAAACGCCAGCCGCGGCCGCCTTCTGCACGAGCGCCTTGTAGGAGGGCGCGACCAGCGCCCCGTGTCGCGTCAGGAACAGGGCGGTGGCCAGACGCAGGACGTTGCCGCCGGCGGATCCCTCGCGCTCGACCGTGTCCTGCAGGCGGCGCACCGCTTCGACAAGCGCCGGCCGCCCCGTGCCACGCAGCGCCAGTGCCTGCGCCATCTCCCGCTCGGTTTCCCCGCGCGCGCCGAGGCGGGCGAGCGTCATGGCCTGCGAGATGCTGTAGGGCGAGAGCACGACGTTACCGCTCGCACCCGCGAGATGCACGAAAAGTGCGCGCCCCGTCCGGTTGTAGGAGTCGGCGAGCGACCCGACAGCGTCGGCGGCACGGGCAGGTTGTCCGGTGGACAGCACACCGGCCACGCCCGCCAGGCAGCAGCCTGCAAAAAGACTCCGCATCCGTCGTGTCGACATCATTTCGTCCGCTCCCTGACAACGAGGCCCGCCGCGCAGATCGTACCGGAACACTACCGGCGGTCCCGCATTCATTTGTCGCCAAGCTAGGCGCGCATCAGGAAACGCCAATGACCCCGATCAAATGATCCACGCTTTTTCTGCATGACAGCACCGATCTTGTCGCGCGCGACATCGCGCGCTCTTTGCGAAATTCCATGGACAAATGAATTTTCGAGAAAACCCCTGATGCAAATCAGCATTTATCCGAAATGAGCCATCCCTTGATCCGCATCAATGGAATTCGCACGGCACGCACCCATTTGCCCTGCCATGACGCCCGGACCAAACCCGGGCTGCCAACCTCGGACACCAGACATGGAGATCAACGTGACCAAGCTCGCAACAGCCCTCTTCGGCGCCGCCGTCGCTTTGCCGCTCGCGATCGCGTCCTACGCAGCGCACGCGGCCCCTCTCGGCACCGGCGGACCACACAATGCCGCTCAAGGCCTCCCGTCGGCCGTGACGCAGATCCACGCCAGAATGCACAGCCGCTGCTATCTGCACCTCAAGCACCCGTCGCTCGCCTGCCACAAGCATGTGCGGCGGGGCAACCGGTGGATCATGCAGGTCTGCTCGCCGGCAGACTGCGAGAGCATCACGGTCAAGGGTGGCAAGCGGTCCAAGAGCAAAGTGTACGGCGACTGACGCCCGACCGAGCGGGCTGGATGCGCACATGCGCGCCGCCACGTCCGCAGGTCATGCTTCAACGCCATAGGCAGGACGCGGCTCGCGTTGCGTCCTGCCGAACGGGATCGGCAGGCGCCGCGCCTCGACGAACGAGGCCGCGCCAGCGTAGTTCACGCCAGCGAATAAAAGCGAAACCAATTGAGGCCCTCATCCCCGGGAAAATGCGATTTGATGACCTGACCTCTTTCGGGGGCCATCCGCACATCTGCATGAGATACAAGGCGCGACCCGCAATCGCGCGAGCGGGAGAATCCGCAAAAGCACAACATAAACCGAGCTTCGCGCCGTGCAATTTCCGAGTTCCCGCCGAAGCCCGAACCGCCCGCCGCCACTGCCGGGCGGGACAGCAGCCTGCGGCTGGGCGCAGAGCCGGGCTCAGCTCCACGGCACCTCGGCGGCGGCATTGCGGCCGGACAGGCGACCAAATGCGAGGCATTCGCCGATATTCCCGGTGCCCTGATAGAGATAGCTGTAGATCGAGCCGAGCTCGCCTGCACTGTAGAGGCGGGGAATGGGCGCACCATTCGGGCGCACGATCTGCCCCCGCTCGTTGCGTCGCGGGCCGCCCTGAGTGTTGATCATCGAAGGCGAAAGCTCGACCAGGTAATAGGGCGGCCCTGCCAGGGGAGCCAACATCAACTTGCGGCCGAACCTCGCATCGCGACCCGAGGCGCAGCTCTCGTTCCACTCGCGCACACTCGCCTCGAGCGTAGCGCCGTCGAGCCCGACCGCTGCCGCCAGAGCCGCAAGGCTCTCCGCTCTCTTGATCCACCCCTTTGCCAGCTCG
This sequence comes from Hyphomicrobiaceae bacterium, assembly GCA_020442225.1. Next base: position 8,804 of record JAGRKR010000581.1, read on the forward strand.
GCGCTGTTGTCCTCGCTCCACGGGTAGCGCTCGATGATCTGCGTCCAACCGTGGGTCGGCGTCTTGTCGTAGAGCGGGCCGGCCGAGAAGAGAGTGTGGTCGAAGACCATGAACATCGGGCATGGTGTGGCCAACGGCATCCACCTGCCGTTGACCGGCACCTTGCCGTGCCGCGTCTTGAATTTCTCGTCGCAGAAGCGGCGGGCGTCCGGCCCGACCACGATCATGCCGCCGGGCGTTGTCTTGGCGAAGTGCAGCGCCTGCATGGACATCGACGAGCGCACTTCCGGCACCTTCAGGGCCATGGAAGGGCCAGCGTAGTTGTTCATGTGCCAGAGATCGGCGCCAACCGACATGGCCATGGTGATGCCGTCGCCCTCGTTGTAGGGGGAGCCGGAGGTGTAGCAGTACGGCAGGCCCGGCAGATAGTTGCGGATCATCTCCTGATTGTTCTCGAAGCCGCCGCAGGTGAGCACGACGGCCCGGCGCGCCTTGACCAGTACGTCGCGCCCACCCCTCACGGCGCGCACGCCGAGGATCTCGCGGGTGCCGCCGTCCTGGATGAGCTCGCGTCCCGGCGTCTCGTAGTGGACCGGGATCGGTCGTGACTTGACGAGCCGCTCGAAGGCCTTCCACGTCATCGAATAACCGTAGGTCGGGCCGTCGTGAAACTTGTGCACGCAGTCGGCGCCGGGCAGCTCCGGGAACTCGATGCCGGCCGGCTGATGCTGGTGCTCCTGCGGGTCGCAACCGAGGCTGGCAAGCCAGTCGTTGTTGCGCGCCATCTCTTCCGCCCAGACGCGTACCATGGCCTCGGGCACCGGATAG
>JAGRKR010000582.1 GCA_020442225.1 Hyphomicrobiaceae bacterium
TCGCCGTTTCAGGGCGGGCGGGCCCGTCGTTTGCTTGCCTCACCCGTCGTTTGCTTGATAGAAGCTATTTCCAACTAAAAGCTGGTGCCGGTGGACATTTTGGGTAGGTCGCGAGGCTGGCGCATGCCGGGCTCGCCGGGTTGCGTGGGACCGCAATGGGCTTCAAGCGGGGTGTCTGGCTGACGCTTGTCTTGGCGGTCGCGGCTCTGGCGGGCGGCTGTGCGACGGTTGACGGCCGCATGGCGGTCCCCGTCGCGTTGCAAGGCCAGGCCGAGGTGCCCGACATCGTCGGCGCGCGCTTCTGGGGCGACGAGGTTCCGAGCGACCTCGCCACAGCCTTGCGCGAGCGCATGCCCAATATCGGCAAGTTCTCCTCCCGGCCGGCCAAGAGCGGCGGACGGCCGCTGGTCAATTTCCTGGCGCTCTCCGGTGGTGGTCCCGATGGCGCTTTCGGCGCGGGCCTGCTGATCGGGCTCACCCGCAAGGGAACGCGTCCGGTGTTCGACGTCGTGACGGGCGTCAGCGCCGGGGCCATCATAGCGCCGTTTGCCTTCCTGGGGTCGCACTACGATCGCCAGCTCGAGGAGATCTGGACGCGCTACGGCACCCAGGACCTCATTCAGGCCCAGTTCCTGTCCGGGCTGCTCGGAACCGCACCGGCCGTCGCCGATACCGCACCCATGGCGCACGTCATGGCGCGCTACATCACCCGCAAGCTTCTCGACGAGGTGGCCGCCGAATACAAGAAGGGGCGGCTCCTGCTGATCGGCACGACGAACCTCGATGCGCAGCGGCCCGTCATCTGGAACATGGGGGAGATCGCCAGCTCGCGCCATCCCGCGGCGCTTGCGCTGTTCCGCAAGGTCATCCTGGCCTCGGCCGCCATTCCCGGCGCCTTCCCTCCGGTCAAGATCCGTGTCCGTGCCGGCGGCAAGCTCTACGACGAGCTGCACGTGGATGGCGGCACGACCCGGGAGGTGTTCATCGCACCGGTGCAGTTGTCTCTGCGCGCGTTCGACAAGTTCTTTCCGCGACCGCCCATCCGGCGCATCTACGTCATCAAGAACGGCAAGCTCTCGACCGAGTACGAGCCCGTGAAGGAGCAGACGCTCTCCATCGCCGCGCGCTCGATCGCGACACTGTTGAAGTACCAGACGGCGGGTGACCTTTTCCGCATCTATGTTTCGGCTAAGCGCGACGGGGCCGCGTTCCATCTGGCCTATGTCCCTCACACGTTCGCGATCCAGCCGAAAGAAGCCTTCGATCGCGCCTACATGCGAGCGCTTTTCAAGACGGGCTTTGAAATTGCCCAGCGACAGGACCCGTGGGCGCGGACCTTGCCGGAGCTCGGCAGCCCCAGGCGCCCGAATTGACCCCCTGCGGACCGGCCGTCGCTCCGCCGGCTTCACGTCTTTACGAGCCCTGCACAATCGCTCGTGTGTCCGCGCCATTCGGCGCTATGATCCAGGCGTCCGCCCGTAGTCTGAAGACGGCTGGAAAGTGCGATGCTGCGAGGTCCCGCGCCGGCTCGAACCCGGTGCCGTGCCCCTGTCCGAGCCATCGTCTCCAGAGTGCGCGGCGATGGCTGTCGGCAATGCGAGCCTCACGGCGAGAGCGCGGGTCTGGAGCACAATGAACGAGGCAGGACGCCACCGCCATCGCCTGTCCGCCGTCGAGGCGTTCCGGGAGCTCTCGGACCACGAGATCGAGGAGCTCGGCAGTCGTCTCGAGACCTTGACCGTGCCGCGTGGCGTGGATCTGGTCAAGGAGGGCGAGGCCGCCGACGCGCTCTTCATCGTCGTCTCCGGACGCTTCGAGGTCGTCGTCTCCGGACGCCGCACGCCCGTCGCCAAGATCGGCGCCGGCAGCCCTATCGGAGAGATCGCCTTTTTCGCAGGGGGGCGGCGGACCGCGACCGTCGTCGCCATCCGCGACAGCCTCGTGCTGAAGCTCGACCGACACGAGTTCGAGCGACTGTGCGAGCGTCTGCCCGCGCTGTGGCGTTCGGTCATGGCGACGCTGGGCGAAAGGCTCGCCGCGACGACTGCCGGTGTGCGTCCGGCCGGCGACGGCCGTCCCAAGACGATCGCCGTCGTACAAGCCGGCATCCGGCCGATCCCGAGCATCTTCATCGAGACCTTCCGCGAGATTTTTTCCCGGCACGGCAAGACGCTGTTCCTCGATCACGCCAGCACGTCGCGGCGGATGCCGGCGGGCATGTCGCTCGGCTCGCCCGAGACTACGCGCGCGCTGAACGAGCTGGAGAGCCGCTATGACCAGATCGTCTTCCTGGCCGACGGCGAGGTCACGCCCTGGTCGGAAAAGGCCGTACGGCAGGCGGACCTCGTGCTGCTCGTCGGCGTGCATGCGCCGAACGGACCCGTCGACCGCTCCCTCTCCGCGATCGAGCGGTTCGTGGTCTCGCTGCATCGCCCGGAAGGCACGCGCCTCGTCCTGCTGCACGATGCGCACGGACCGATCCAAGGCACCGCCGCCTGGCTCGACAAGCGCACGGTCCACATGCACCACCACGTGGCGCTCGACCGGCGCGCCGACTATGAGCGGCTCTACCGTTTCGTGACCGGACAGGCGCTCGGCTTCGTCGCCTGCGGGGGCGGTGCGCTCTGCTCGGCGCACATCGGCGTCTACAAGGCGTTGCTGGAAGCAGGCGTGCACTTCGATATCTTCGGCGGCACGTCCGGTGGTGCGGCCATGACGGCGGCCTTCGCGCTCGGCGCCACACCGGAGGAAATCGAGGAGCGCACGCACTACATCTTCGTCGAGAACAAGGCGCTGCGCCGCTACAACTGGCCCCGCTACAGTCTGGTCGATCACAAGGTCTTCGACGACCTCCTGGCCGCGCACTATACCGATACGACGGTCGAGGACCTCTGGCTGCCGTACTTCTCGATCTCGACCAATCTCTCGAGCTTCGCCATCCACTGCCACCGTCGCGGCCGCCTGTGGCATGCGGTGCGCGCCTCGGGCTCGATTCCGGCCCTGCTGCCGCCCTTCTACACGCCCGAGGGCGAGATGCTGGTGGATGGCAGCCTGCTCGACAACGTGCCCGTGCAGATGATGCACGAGCTCAAACTCGGTCCCAATCTCGTGGTGGCCTTCGAGGTGTCGCGTCAGCAGTTGTTCGATGTCGACTATGGCACGCTGCCGTCGCGCTTCGATCTGCTCTGGCGGATGATGAACCCCATGGCTCGCGATCGCCTGCCGGACGCACCGAGCGTTGCCACCGTGCTGATGCGCAGCCTCATGGCCAACCGTCACAGCTTCGAGCGCCACCTGCGCGATACCGACGCGCTTCTCGTGCCTCCCATCCCCTCGACCATGGGCGTCATGGATTGGCACCTGCATTCGCGCATCGTCGAACTGGGCTACACCTACGCGCGGAGCGAGCTGCAACGCTTCCGCGCGGAAGGATGTCCGTGGCTGCAGGAACCGACCGTCGAAGCGCCCTGACGGCCTGCCGCCCGAGCGCTCGCGCGGCGCGTCAAGGCAGGGGGGCGGCGAGCCGCGGCAGCGGGCGCCAGCTTTCGATGGCGCGGCAGGCTGCGAGCACCGCCTGATCCCCTCCCACGGGGCCGACAATCTGCAGGCCGATGGGCAGGCCGTCCGCGTTCGTGCCACAGGGGATGCTCGCGGCGGGCTGCTGGGTCAGGTTGAAGGGCGCGCAGAACGGCGCCCAGCCGGGCCACGAATCACCCCAGCCGCCGGTCGATGGCATGAGTGCGCCGGCCTCGAAGGCGACCAGCGGCATCGTCGGCGTCACCAGCAGGTCGTAACGGGCGTGAAAGGCCGTCATCGCCGCCGACATCTCCGTGCGGCGGAGCTGTGCGGCGACATAGGCGGAGGCTGGAATGGCCAGGCCGTGCTCCGCGCCGGCGACCAGGCCCGGATCGGAGAGCGTCCGCATGCGCTCGCCGTGGGTGCGCAGCATCATGGCCGCGGTCGCCCACCAGATCGTCTCCCAGACGGCCACGGGATCGTCGCCGAGCGGCGGGTCTGCCTCCTCGCAGATGGCGCCCAGCTCTTCGAGTGCCGTGACCGCGCCGGCAAAGGCCGCCTCGACCTCGCGCTCGACCCGCGGGGCGAAGCCCAGGCGTGGCGATACGCCGATGCGCACGCCGCGCAACGCGTCGTCCCTCGCCCGGACGGTGGGCGATGGCATCGCCGGCCAAGCCAGCACGTCGCGCGCATCGGGCGCGCCGATGACGGAGAGCGCCAGCTCCGCATCGGCCACGGAGCGCGCGAGCGGCCCGATATGAAAGAGCGTGCCGAGGGGCGAGGGCGGATAGCCGGGGACGCGGCCGCGCGTGGGCTTCAACCCGATGCAGCCGGAGAACGACGCCGGCACGCGAAGCGAGCCGCCGCCGTCGGTGCCGATCTGCAGGTGGCCCATGGCCAGTACCGTGGCCGCCGCGCCGCCGCCGGTCGAGCCGCCGGGCGTTCGCGCGAGATTCCATGGGTTGCGGGTGATGCCGGTGAGCGGGCTGTCGGTCACCGCCTTCCAGC
>JAGRKR010000005.1:0-25148 GCA_020442225.1 Hyphomicrobiaceae bacterium
CGCTGCGTCTACTGCATGTCGGAGAACATGACGTTCCTGCCGAAGCGGGACCTGCTGACGCTCGAGGAGCTCGACAGGCTGTGCACCGCCTTCGTCGCCAAGGGCGTGCGCAAGCTGCGCATCACCGGCGGTGAGCCGCTGGTCCGCAAGAACATTCTCTGGCTCTTCCGCGCGCTGGCCCGCCATCTCGAAACCGGAATGCTCGACGAAGTGACGGTGACCACGAACGGCAGCCAGCTCAAGCGCTACGCCGACGAGCTGAGGGCCGTGGGGGTGCGCCGCATCAACGTGTCGCTCGACACGCTCGATCCCGACAAGTTCCGCGCCATCACCCGCTGGGGTGAGCTCGACACCGTCATGGAGGGCCTCGCCGCCGCGGACAAGGCTGGGCTCGCCGTCAAGATCAACGCCGTGGCGCTCAAGGGCGTCAACGAGGACGAGATCGAGACGCTGCTGAAATTCGCGCATGGGCGTGGCTACGATCTCACCATCATCGAGACCATGCCGATGGGAGACATCGACGGCGATCGCACCGACCAGTACCTGCCGCTGTCGATCGTGCGCGCGCGGCTGATGGACCGCTTCACGCTCACCGATATCCCCTACCGGACGGGCGGTCCCGCCCGCTATGTGGAGGTCGGCGAGACCGGCGGCCGGCTCGGCTTCATCACGCCGATGACCCACAATTTCTGCGAGAGCTGCAACAGGGTGCGGCTGACCTGTACCGGCACGCTCTACATGTGCCTCGGCCAGGACGACGCCGCGGACCTGCGCAGCGTGCTGCGCGCTCATCCCAGCGACGACGCCCCCCTGCTCACAGCCATCGACGAGGCCATCGCGCGCAAGCCGAAGGGGCATGATTTCGTCATCGACCGCCGCACCAAGCGCCCCGCCGTCGCACGCCACATGTCCGTGACGGGGGGCTGATTGTCCAAAGAGGGGGGCGGGGGAGCAACAGGCAGTCGCCTGACCGGTGCCGCTGGCGCGCCGCCGGACAATCTGAAGGGTATCTTCGCCATGCTCGTGGGCATGGCGTTCTGGGTGACCAATCATGCCCTCGTCAAGCTGGCCTCCGCCGAATTGCCCACCGGCGAGATCATCGCGGTGCGCGGCGCCGTCTCGCTCGCGCTGATCTCGATCGTCGCCGTCGCAACGGGCACCATGCGTCCGGCGACGCTGCGGTTCTCGATACCCCTGGCGCTGCGGACCATCGCCGAGATCGGCGCCGTCGTCTTCATTCTGTGGGCGCTCTTCCGCATGCCGCTCGCCAATCTCACGGCGATCCTGCAGACCGTGCCGCTGGTCGCAATCGCCGCTTCCGCCCTCTTCCTCGGCGAACGGGTCGGGCCGTCCCGCTGGATCGCCACGATCGTAGGGCTGGCCGGCGTGTTGCTCATCATCCGGCCGGGCACGGCGGCCTACGACTCCTCGGCGCTCATAGCCCTTGCCGCGGTATCGTTCGTGGCGCTGCGCGACGTGTCGACCAAGCTGATCGACCGGGCCGTGCCCACCGCCATGATCACGATCCTCGTGGCTTTGGCGGTGACGCTGACCGGCCTTGCCTTCCTGCCGTTCGAGACGTGGCTGTGGCCATCGGGGAAAACCTGGGTGTACCTCGTCGCCGCCGGAGCCTTCGTGGTGGCGGCCTATTACCTCATGGTCGTGGCGGTACGCCTCGGCGACGTGTCCGCCGTATCGCCCTTCCGCTATGCCAACGTCATCTGGGCGCTGCTCATCGGACTTGTGGTCTGGAACGAGTTTCCCGATGCCCTGGCGCTGGTCGGGACGGCCATCGTAATGGGCGCCGGGCTCTTCGCCACATGGCAGGAATCACGCCGCTAAGCGGCCGGAGGCGAGAGATGGCCGATCCCAGCGTCTCTCCCGCCCCTCGCCCGACGGCGCCGACGGCTGCCCCTGCCAGCGCCGACGAGATCGCAGCCGCCAACATGCGCGGCATCCTCGCGATGGTCGCCTCCATGGCCTGCTTCATCTGCTCGGACACACTGTCGAAGTCTGCGAGCCCCGACATCACGGCCGGCCAGATCATGGCCATCCGGGGCGTGTTCGCCACGGCCATTCTTGTGCCCATGGTACTGCTGACGAGTGGCTTCAGCGCGATCTGGCGGCGCTTCTCGACGCCCTGGGCTCTGCGGACGGTCGGGGAGACCGGCGGCGCCATCTTCTTCCTGACGGGCCTCGTGCACCTGCCCATCGCCAACGTCACGGCCATCACCCAGACGGCGCCGCTGGTGCTGACGGCGGCTGGCGCTCTGCTGCTCGGCGAGCACGTCGGCTGGCGGCGCTGGCTCGCGACGCTTGCCGGCTTTCTCGGCGTCCTTCTGATCGTGCGCCCCGGCACCGCACACTTCTCCTGGTGGTCGATGAGCGTGCTGACCGCGGTGCTCTTCGTGTGCCTGCGCGATCTGGCGACCCGTCGCATCGCCACCGCCGTGCCCTCCATCCTGGTCACCTTCGTGACGGCGGCGGCCATCATGGTCGCGGGCTTTGCGCTCTACGGCATCGAGACGTGGCAGCCTCTGCCGACCCGGGCAATCGTGCATCTGGCCATCGCTGCGTTCTTCATCATCGGCGGCTACCACTTCGCCATCGTCGCCATGCGGCACGGCGAGCTCGCCACCGTCGCCCCGTTCCGCTACTCGATCATCCTCTGGGCCCTGGTCATCGGCTATCTGGTCTTCGACGAGGTGCCTGATGCGCTCGGTCTTGCGGGCATGCTCGTGGTGACGGGCGCGGGCGTCTATACTTTCCTCAGGGAGCAGCGTGCCCGCAGACGCGTGTGACGCGCAGGCGGGCCGGAGACGGGAGCAGGAGCCGACCAATGAAGCGAAACCTAATGAAGGAGAAGCTCGCCCGCGGCGAGCCGGCTCTCGGCGTCTCGCTGATGTTCCCCTCGCCGCAACTCGTCGAAATGGTGGGATATGCCGGCTTCGACTGGGTCCTGATCGATTGCGAGCACGGCTCCATCGGCCCAGCCGATATCGAGGTGATGGCCATGGCAGCCGACGCCGTGGGCATCACCCCCATCGCCCGACCGCGCTCGAACCGCGCGCAGGAGATCACCGCCGTCATGGACCGCGGCGTCATGGGCGTGCAGGTGCCGCACGTCACCAGCGCCGAAGACGCCCGCCGCGCCGTGGCGGCCGTCAAGTTCGGGCCGGGATCGGGCCGTGGCCTCGCCGCGGGCACGCGCCCCGACCGCTGGGGCCTCGGCGGCAAGATGGCAGACTTCGCCAAAGCCGCCAACGCGCAGAGCCTCGTTTGCGTGCAGCTCGAGGACCCCGAAGCCATTGCCAATGTCGACGAGATCCTCGCCGTCGAGGGCATCGACGTGTTCTTCATCGGCCCATCGGATCTCTCCCAGGCCATGGGCCATCCCGGCAACCCGAAGGCGCCCGAGGTCGCGGCCGCGATCGCCACGACGCTGGCGACCATAACGGCCCGCGGACGCACGGCCGGCTTCCCGGCAGCGACGGACAACGTGGAGGACGTGCTGCGGTCAGGCGCGCGCTACATCTATACGCACGCCCCGAAACTCATTGGCGCGGGTGCCAAGGCCTTCCTCGGCGCGGCCGGCCGAGGCTAGCGCCGACGTAGCGATCAGCGTGCCGCGGCGGGAGCACGCGAGATGCGCACGCCGAGCCCGCCGACGACCTGATGGCTCGCGAGGTTGGTCCAGAGGTAGCCACCGACCGGCGCCTTGCCCGACCACCACCGCTTGAACTGGCGCCACAGATCACCCGGCAGATAGTCGCCGTCGGCGTCCGTCAGCGGCACCTCATAGCGGGCGATCGAGAACTTGTACTCGAAGAAGTACGAGATCCCCGGCACGCGCAGCTCGATGCCGACCAGCGCCTGCAGGACCGGTCCGGTGTACTGATACTCGTAGGTGCGGATGCGCGTATCTTTCCGCTGGACCTCAGAGTGCGGCAGCGAGACGCCCGCGCCCAGGCCGACATAGGGCGAGACGCGCGCATGCAGGTTCGGCAGGCGATAGAGCCCGTTGAGTGTCAGCATGTTGTGGCCATGCGTGAACTCGAGGCGGCGCAGATGATCGCCGATCTTCGTGCGCGCCGGCACCGGCTTGCCGGCGATGGTGCCCGTTGCCGCAAGCGTCTCGTCGAGATAGGCGAGCGCCTTGGAGTGGGTGAAATCCACCATGGTGCCGAAGGGCGTGCGCCGCGACCACACCGCCACCCGCGCACCGTAGTAGAGCGGATGCTTGAAGGGCTCGCCGTACCAGCCGACGTCCTTGAACGTCACGTCGGTATTGCCGGGCGCCTTCAGCCTGACGTCGCTGCGATGATGGTAGGGTGCGCCGACATAGGCGCCGAGGAAGACGTCGCCGCGCGGCGCCACGGCCGCCCCGGCCGGAACCGGCGCAACGGCCAGCCGATCCGTCTCCGCGCCCTGTCTCGGATCGTCGGCCGGCATGGCCGCCAGCACGGCAGCAACGAGCAGCAGCGCCGCCAGCGGCGACGCCCATCGCTCGATACGCCATGGGCGCCGAGGCCGGTCGCTGCCGGCGACGTCAACGCGCTGAGCCCAGGTTCTGGCTCCGAATACGGCCATGCGATCCCCCGATGCCACGGTCCGCCCGGGCTGCGCATGCCGGGCCTCCGGATTGAGCGGTCACTCTACAGACCCGGCGCGGCGACCAAAACGCCCTTGTTCGTCGCACCTCGACGAAATTCACGGCTTCCCGTCGGCGCGCTCGGCCAGCCGCTGCACCATCCCGTGCAAGGCCGCGATCTGCACGGCCGTCTTCGCCAGATACTCCGTCCCCGTATATCCCCACCAATCCCAGCAGCCATAGGGGTTGACGCGGCTCGGCTTGACTTGCGGAAACAGCAGGACGAGCCGGTTGGTATCCGCCCATCTGGCAAAGCCCGTCGTGGTGGTGAAGGCGTCGCCGATCGTGTGCCGGCTCTGTCCACAGCCATGCAGAACGATGTGCACCCGGCAGCCCGCCTCTGTCCGGCAGCTCTGCGGAACATACAGCAGGCCGACGTCGGCCAGGCCATGCCCGTCGCGATCCCCCACGTGCGCGCGCTGATCGAACGTCTCGTAGGCCCCGCCGGCAATCGTCGACGGCGGCGCGAGCGGACCGAGCAGATGCGCCAGCACCGCGCCGGCCTGATCGTAGCCACAGGCCGCGATATAGGGCTCGGCCGTCGCCTCGCAGGCGCTGCCGTCCTTTTCCGTGACGAAAGCGTGGCCGGCAGGCACGCCCGTGACAAAGGCGATGGCTTCGGCGGCGACGCCGAGCCGCCGGTACAGCTCGCCTGCGGCGGCGACCGTCTCGCGCACGACCACACGATCTCGGCCGCCGGAAAAGAGATAGATGCGGGCCCGCGCCAGACCTTGCAGATCGTCGATCTGTCCCGCCGCCGCCAGGGCCCGCGCCCGCGCCGCCAGCCGCTCCAGGTCGGGGATGCCGAGGTGCGTCAGCTTGTGCTGCATGCAGCCTGCGACGGCCTGCTGGATGATCAGGTAGGCATCGAGCGGCCGCGCCACGCCGGTGGTGGCGAGACTTTCCGCGCACCCCCACGGCCCGCCCGCGACGAGCGCCACGCCGGTGATCCGGCGGGAGTGGGCGAGATGAAGTTGGCTCGCCATGTAGGCCCCGGACGAGAGCCCGCTCACGGAGACGCCGTCGCGCGACGTGGCGAGCGCCGGCAGGCGCGCGGCGCGCTCACGGCACGCGGCGAGCGCGCCGGCCAGGAGTAGCACGAGGGGGGCGAGCAGCAGCGCCGTGGCGAGTCGCGAGCGCCGAACGCGACACCTCGGCGAAGGCTCAGCGCAGGCGGATGGTGACACGGTCGCTCAGCCCGTTGGCGTCGATCACCGTCAGGCGCGCGAAGCCGCGGCCCGTCGGCTGCCATTCCACGTCGCGGCGATGCGGCGCCGAATTGATCGGCTGGCCGTCGATCAGCCAGCGCAGGGGCAGGGTGCCACCCTCGGCCTTGAGGATGACCGGGGCCGCGTCCGCACCCGTCTCGACTTCCACCTCGGCGCGATCCGGCGGGAAGGCGATCTGCAGCGGCGAGACGAGGAATGGCCCGGCCGCATCGCGTCCGCGCTCGAAGCGGCGGAGCGGCGGCGGCAGATCGGCACCGCGCGCAACGATGACGCCGCGCGGTCGCGTCGGCAGGGGTGCGCGGCGCTCCGCCGCGCGAGCGAAGGCGTCGAACAGCAGCGGCGCGGCCGACGTCCGTCCGGAGAGCCCCGGCGTCGAGCTGCCATCCGGCCGGCCGACCCAGGCGACGATGGTATGGCGTCCGTCGAAGCCCGCCGCCCAGGCATCGCGGTAGCCGTAGGAGGTGCCGGTCTTGTAGGCGATCCGGCCGGAACGGGCGCTTGCCGGCGGCGGCGCGTCCTTCAGGATGTCCGTCACATACCAGGCGGCGCGGTGACTGAGGAGACGGCGGCGCACGAGCTCGACCATCGGCAAGGGCGCGCGGCGCCGCGGCGACGCTGCCAGGAGGTGGCGCAGCTCGACCGGATCGCCGCGCGAGGCGAGGCTGGCATAGAGCGTGGCAAGATCGCTCATCCTGAGGCCGATGCCGCCGAGAGCTATCGCCAGGGACGGCTCCGCGTCGGCCGGCAGCGCGGCGAGCGTTCCGAGCCGGCGCAGGCGGCCGACGAGGCGCCCGGGTCCGACCGCATCGAGCAGCTTCACGGCGGGAATGTTGAGCGAGCCCGCCAGCGCCGCGCGGATCGTCACCGTGCCGTGAAAATCGTCGTCGAAGTTCCGCGGCGCATAGGTCCCGAAGCGAACCGGGCGGTCCTCGATCAACGTCTCGGGATGCGCCAGCCCCGCCTCGAAGGCCAGGCCGTAGACGAAGGGCTTCAAGGTGGAGCCGGGCGAGCGCACGGCCTGCACCATGTCGATGGCGCCGAGGCGCGCCTCGTCGAGGTAGTCGGCCGAGCCGACATAGGCCAGGATCTCGCCGCTCTCGTGCGCCACTGCGAGAAGCGCCGCCGACAGCTTGCTGCCCTGGGCGCGGGCGTGATCCCTGGCGAGCTGCTCGAGGCTCTGCTGGAGATCGCGGTCGATGGTCAGACGATGAACGGTGCGTTGCGGACGCCGCAGGATCTCTGCCTCGGCGAGATGCGGCGCCAACAGCGGAAAGGCCCGGCGAATGCCCGCGACATGCTCGTTCTTGGCTCGCTTGGCCTCGACGGCCGTGATGACGCCGCGCGCCACCATGCGGTCGAGCACGCGGTCACGCGCACGCCGGGCGCGCTCGGCGCTGCGATCCGGACGCCGGCTCTCGGGCGACTGCGGCAGGGCGACCAGCAGCGCCGCCTCGCCGATGGAGAGGCGACGGGGCTCCTTGCCGAAGTAGGCGAGCGAGGCCGCGCGAACGCCTTCCAGATTGCCTCCGAACGGCGCATGCTGGAGATAGAGACGGAGAATGTCGGTCTTGGACAGCCGCTGCTCGAGCGCGCGTGCGGACAGCATCTGCGCGATCTTGCCGGTCAGGCTGCGCTCGTGACGGCCGTCGAGCAGCCGTGCGAGCTGCATGGTCAGGGTCGAGCTGCCGGAGACCACTCGCACATTGGCGACGAGCTGGTAGGCCGCCCGCATCACCGCCACGGCATCGACGCCGCCGTGGCGATAGAACCGGCGGTCCTCGTAGGCAAGCAGCATGGCCAGATAGCGCGGATCGACCTCGCCGACGGCGACCGGCAGGCGCCAGCGGCCATTCTCGGAGGTGAAGGCGCGGAGCAGCCGCCCCTTGCGGTCGAGCACGGTGACGGAGACGCTCTCTGCCGCGGCGAGATCGAGCGGTGGCAGGCTGCGTGCAGCCCGATAGGTCACGGTCGCGAGCGCAAGGCAAGCGGCGACGGTCAGGGCGAGCCCTGTCCAGAGTGTGCCGCGGAGTAGGGTTCTCGCCCTTGGTGCTCCGCGGCACGTTGCCGTCCCACCTCTACCCTCGGACCGCATGGCTCGTCATCCCCACCCTATTTTCTGGCGGTGATCTGGAGCCGGCCCGAAGCTGTGCGACCGAACCGTTCCGGCCGGTACATGTCCTCGACGGCCGCAGCCGGATGCACGTAGCTTCCGGGAGTGACGGCCCTGACGATATAGGCGACCGTCATCGGCGCGGTCTTGCGGGTGGCGAACAGGTTGAAGGCCGCCACGAAGCGATCGTCTCGGAACTCCGTGTGCTCTGGCGCGATCTCGCTCTTCAGCCAGTCGAGCGCCTTGATGTCGCCACTCGCCACCAGGCGCGGGTTCTCGATCTCGAGTCCGGCCGGCAAGCGATCGACGAGCAGCAGGCGTCCGCCCTGGGGGCCTGTCGATGTCACCTTCAGGACGACGACGAGCCGCTCGTTCTGGCCGAGCGTCGCCGTACCGCCGCGCGCGCTCTCGAGGTCCACCTTGCGCCCATCGAGCGTGTAGTAGCTGCGCTCGATCTCGAGGCCGTTGGACGCGGCGGGCTCGGGCCTGGCCGTCGCGCCCATGACGGAGATGACGGCGTCGGTCGGCCGCGCGGAACGGTTGGTGACGGTCAGCGGACGCGCCGAAAGCGCGGTGACGGAGAACGAGCGCAGCAGCGCCCCCCTGTGCGGCCGCCCGTCGACCTCGAGCTCGAGGCGCGACGCCTCGTCCGTGAGGGCGCGTGCCGCCAGCAGCATCCAGGCCTGCTCCTGCGTCGAGGTCATGGGATAGCGCGAGAGCGCCTTCTCGGCGTAGGCCTTGGTGACGACATCGACGAGGCTCGGCGCCGGCGAGCGGCTGAGCTTCGCCTCGGCGACCAGCGTCAGCATGGCCGCGCTGTCACGCAGGAACGAGCCGTAATCGGCGCGCAAGGCCGTGCGATCGGTCTTCTCCAGACGCTGCATCGCCTTGCCGAAAGCCCGCTCCGCCCGCTCGGGATCGCCGACCATGGCCAGCGCCGCACCAAGCTGCGCCTGTGCCAGCGCCGTCGAGAAGCGATCGAGGCGGGCATCGCTGTAGTAGCGCAGCTCGCCGACCGGCGCGCGGCCGTTACGGGCGAGGACGTAGAGCGCATAGGCGAGGCTCTCGCCGCCACGCTCGAAGTCCTGCGCGTAGCTGACGGCGTTCTGCAAGCGGTCGAGCGCCTGCTTGAATGGCGCATCGCGGACAGGATGACCCGACTGACGCGCCCGGGTCAGGAAGTCCGTGACATAGGCGGTCAGCCAGAGATCGGGTGTGGACGGTCCCCAGACGCCGAAAGCGCCCGAGCTGTCCTGCATCTCGAACAGCCGCTCGATGGCCTTGGCGACACGCTGACGTGCCTCGAGATCGGTCGCGATGCCGATCTGCGTCGCCACCGAGTTGGCGTAAAGCAGCGGCAGGGCGCGCGACACGGTCTGCTCCGCGCAGCCGTAGGGATAGCGATCGAGCGCGAGAAGCAGACCGGCGACATCGAAACGCGCCGTCGGCCCCACGGTCACGGTCGCCCGCGAGCGTCCCACGATGAAGTCGGACATGAGGTCCGAGCCGATCGTCAGGCGGCTGCCGGGTTGCAGACGCTGCTGCGTCACGCGGCGCACATCGCTGGCGGGCGGCTTGACGTCGAAGGTGAGCTTGCGCTTGACCGAAACGCCGCCGGGGCCGGTGACGGACACATCGTAGACCCTGAGACCGAGCGAATCCGCCTTGATGGTGAGCTCGGCCGGACGGCGCTCGCCGACCTTGAGGGCGAGCGTGCGATCGCCGACCTCGCGGCGCGCACCGCCCTCGCTCGGCGTCACGCCGACGCCGACACGGTAGCTGCCGACCGGGCCTTCGACGTTGTGCACGTCGATCTGCAGGCGGGCCTCGTCGCCGAGTGTCAGGAAGCGCGGACCGGACGCCAGCACGGCAACCGCGTCACGCACGATCACCTCGCCCTCGGCATGCCCGAGCTTGTCGGCGGTCCAGGCCACGGCCATCACGCGCACCTTGCCGTTGAAATCCGGCAGATCGAACGAGGCTGTGACCGTGCCGTCGGCAGCCGCCTTGAGGACGCCAGAGAACAACGCAAGCGGCGCCTCGACCGGCGGACTGCCCTGCATGGACATGCCGTCGGGGCCGTCACCGCCCGAGCGCAGAAGACCACGATCGGCGCGCATGCCGTCGATGAGGCGCCCATAGAGATCACGCACCTCGGCACCGAGGCGGCGCTGTGCATAGAACCACTCTTCCGGAGCCGGCGACTTGAAGCGCGTCAGGGCGAGGATGCCGACGTCCACCGCCGCCACCGTCACATGCGCGCTCTCGCCGGGCTTCAGACCGACCAGCTTGACCGGCACCTTGAGTGTGCTGGCCGAGCCGATCTTGGCCGGCAGCGTCAGCTTCACGTCGAGTGTGCGGTCGGCCTTGTCGAGCCCGAGCCAGCGGACGCCGAGCGAGCGGCCCGGCATGCGCTTGGCGCGCTCGTCCATGGGCCGGTAGAGGAACGCCGCCACATAGGCGCCCGGCATCCACTCCCGCCCGATCTCGAACGAGACCTTGCTGCTGCCGGGCTTTATGTCGACCTGCTTCATGGCGAGCAGGCCTTCGCGCATCACCGCGATGAGCGCCTTGCCGCCGTCCTTCGAGGCGATCGTCAATTGCGCCGTGTCGCCCGGCTTGTAGGTCGCCTTGTCCAGTGCGACGTCGAGCATCTCCGGGCTATCGGCGGTCTCGCTCGCCCACCAGCCCGACGTGAAGCCGAGGCTGGCCACCGGACCGCCGGCAGCGCCGGTCGTCACCTCCAGGCGATAGCGGCCGGTCGCGAGCTTGGCGGCGATGCGGCCCGGCAGGCCGTCGCGCGCACTGGTCTCGCCGGACGCCACGCGCCGCGTGAACGTCACGGCCTCGTACGCCCAACTGCCGTTGCGCTTGTACCACTGATAGCTCTGATGAATGCGCAGGAGCTCCCAGGTGAGCTTCGGCGCTGGCTGCGCCCTGCCGTTGGCGCCGAGCATGACGACGTCGAAGGCCGCCGTCTCGCCGTCGCCGAGCGCATTGCCCTTGAACAGGGGCTTGATGCCGATCCGCGGCTGGCGGAGATCGACCGGCACGACGAGGCTGCGCTCGATGGTGCGGCCGCCGGGCTCACGCAACTTGACGATCACCTGGGCCTCGAGCGGCCTGTCCGTGCGCGGCACCGCCGGCAGCTTCACGGCGAGTTGCGCCTTGCCGTTGGCATCCGTGGCGCCGAGCCCTTGCAGTGCAGCGCGGACGGGCTGGACGCGCTCGCCGTCCTGGCCGAAACGATAGCCGGCGAAGCCCGGGACCTCGGCCTTGGCGGGCCTGACGACGATCTCCCCCTCGATGGCGAGACCCGCAGCCGGGGGACCGTAGAGATAACGGCCGGTGACCTCGATGCGGCCCGGCTCGCCCGTCACGAAGGCCGGCGTCTTCGCCGCCAGTTCCAGCGCCAGCCGCTCGGGCACGAAATCCTCGACCAGGAAGGCGACCTGCGCCACCGGCGCCGCCTTCGGATCGGTGTAGACCTTGGCCCGCCACGTTCCGGTCATGGCGGACGTCGCCAGCCTCAGCGCATGGCTGCGGCCGCCGTTGCCCTGGTCCGCCAGCACGACGCGCATATGCTCGACGCCGTCCGGCCGGGTCACGATGAGCGTCACCGGCAGGCTCGTCACCGCCACGCCGGCGCGGTCGCGCACGAGCGCCGTCAGGTGCGCCGTCTCGCCCGGCCGATAGATGCCGCGCTCGCTGTAGATGTAGCCGTCGACGGCACCGGGCGTCTCGCGTCCCTTGACGCCGCGATCCGTCAGATCGAACCCTGCCGCGCTGAGATCGAGGAAGGCGTAGTCGCCGCCGCCGCCTTCGGCCACCAGAATGGCCGGCGCCAGGCCGCCTTCGCCACGGCGCAAGCCCGCATCGAAGCGAACGTAGCCACGGGCATCGGTCTTGCCCTCCGCCAGGACCTCGTTGTTGCGGGCGACGAGGCGGACATCGACGACGGCGCGCGGCTCCGCCGTTGCCAGCGACCGCACGAACACGTGGATGCCGTCGGCGCCCGAGAACGAGGTGAGGCCGAGGTCAGAGACGACGAACCACTGCGTGGCGAGCGTCTCGTCACGCTTGCCGGCGACCGGTTCGGCGACCATGACGTAGAGCCCGGGGCCGAGCTTCGGCACGGCCACGCTCAGCGGGAACGCGGTGCTCACTTCCTTGTTGAGATCGATGCGCGTCGCCATCTCGCCGCTGTAGATCAGCGAGGCGCTGCGATCCTTGAGCTCCTCGAGTTGATAGCGCGAGAGCTGGCCCTGGAAATTGCCGCCCTGCAATGCGCCCGCGACGCCGCGGTCGCCGATGCGGAAGAGGCGCACGGCCAGACGGTCGGTATTGACCGTGACGACCGGAATGCCCTGCTGGCCACGGTTCGGCAGCACGTAGCTGCGGCCCGTGAAGCGAACGCTCGCCGAGCGGTCGCGGACATAGACGGCGAGCGGCGCGCTCTTCGGCAGCGCTTCACCGACGCTCGACGGCAGGCCCGCCCGCACCAGCACCTCATAGCGCTGTCCGTGCTTCAGGCCTTCCACGCAGATCTGGCTCGCCTCGGCGGTGACACCTTGGGGATCACGGCCATCGACCGAGATGAACTTCGCGAAATCGGCGACGCTGGTCGCCAGCCGCTCGGAGAAGCGGATGCACAGCCTCGGCTCGGCGGCGTCGGAGTCGATCTTGTAATCGGCAATGCGAAAGCCGCGCTCCGCGCGCAGCTTCTCGTAGGCCGCCCGCACGTCGGATCGCTCGTGCAAGGCGAGGCTGGTCTTGAGGGCGTCGATGGCGGGGCGCCAGAACGACCGGCGCTTCAGGGCCTCGGAGAGGAGAACCAGCGCTTCTGCCTTCTCCGCCTTGCCTGTCGCCACCTGATAGGCGCGGTAGGCGGCGGCGCTGCCGTTGGTCGGCAGCTCGTAGCGCTCGGAACTCTTCGGGTTGGGCGTGATGGCCAGAAGTGCACGCGCCAACTCGGCCCAGGCTGCGGCATTCCGCCGGTCGGCGACCACGGCCCTGGCCAGCGACTGGGTCGCGGCCCGGGCATCCCCCCCGGCGAGACGTTGCTTGCCTTCGCGCAGCAGATCCTCGGCGCGCCGGTCGCCCGGCTTCCAGCTTTCCTTGAGGTAGGCCTCGTATCTATCGGCCGCACGCTCGGTGTCCCGGTGGACGAATGGCTGCTCCTGCGCGAGGCCGACGCTCGAGACAAGCGCGACCAGCAGAGCGGCGACCAGCGTGGTGACGGACAGTCGGGCAGACATCATCGGATACGTCCTCAGGCGGCGGGTTTGCCGGCAATCTGAGCAACGTTCCATGTCGAAAGCGTGGCGGCAAGCCCTGCGCCACTACGAAATCTACAGAATTGGTAGATGGGTCCAAGCGTAGGCGCTGACCGGCCCGATGACCGGCGCGCGCCTCGCGTCGTGCGGAAGGTGAAGCTCAGTGACGGGTCGACACCAGCGCGCTCTCGCGGCCGTCCTGGGCGACCACGGAGCACGAGCCCGCAGGCGCCGACTGCTCCTCCGCTCCCTGATGCTCTGTCGTGCTGCTCACCAGCACGACAGGCTCGCAGATGCCCCAGAAGCGGTCGAAGCAGGCGCGCCCCCGCTTGTTCGTCTCGGCGCAGGCCGTCTCGAACCGCTCGAAGGCATCACGCTTGTCGGCATCGCGGCGCATACTGTCGCCGATCCAGGTATGGGTGCCGCCGAGGGTGAGTTGCTCGTGCGCATCGAGAAGACGCGGATTCGTGGCGATACGCACCGAATGGAGCAGCGCGTCGAGCGTGCCGGACGGCGCCTCCGCCGCCCGCGGCTCGGTGATGATGGCATGGAGATCGAGCTTTGCCGCGGCAATCTCGTCGGCGACGCGCTCGAGCGCACGCATGACCGGAGAATGCAAGGATTTGGCAACGCAGGTCAGTTGCTGCTGGCGGGGGTCGTCGACCTCGCCATCCCGCACGGCACGGACATAGGACCCGATAAACTGGACCAGCCTCTCTTCTTTGTCGGAACGTCTCACCAACTCGATGCAAGGCTGCGATTTCGTTATGGTCATTTTCCGGTTCTCATTGGCGTCGCTGTGGGGGCGTCGCGTTGCGCGTGAACAGCAGGACTTATTGGTAGCCCGGAGGCAGTTAAATTTTCATTGCCCGTGTCCCGCTTTGTGACACCCGGACCGGCATCGCAAACTGCCCCCCCTGGGAAGCCGGCCGACGTCGCAATTTCGTCAGCCGACGTTGGATTTTCCGCCCCCCTCCTTGCTGAAGCGGGTAGCGATCTTCTCGATGTCGATGTCGGCGCCGGAGTTCCACTCGCCGTCGTCGGTCACCTCGAGATCCTGAGCGTCCGCCCGGCCGGTGCGGAGGTCGCTCCCGGCGGCGGGCGGTGGCGGCAGCAGGTCCGCGGTCGGCGCGGGCGCCGATGGCGCAGCCCCGTCATGAGCCACACCCGCCTCGGCCTCAAGGCGCGGGGCGCTCTCGATCTCGACTTGCATCGGCTGGCCTTGCGCCCGGTCGAAGGCGAACGCGAGCTGGTCCGTCACCACGTAGAAGTTGTTCGTGACGTGTGCGGCCTCGCCCTCATCCTGCCGCTCGCCGGCCGGCCAGGGGATCACCTTTGCAGGCTCGAACTGCACCTCGCTCGCCGCCACGGCGGCAGCGGCGACCGGCGACCAGACCGGCGCAGCACGACGGCCATCGGGCGCAGTATTGCTGTTGGCGGCGGGCGGTGCGGGCACCTCGTCGGAGACTGCGGGCTCGCTTTTCGGCGTAGCGACCGGATCGCGCCTGGAGACCTCTGCCATATCCGTCCGAGCCTCGACATCTGAGACCGGCCGCGCCACCGGCATTGCCTGACCGCCCGGCTCCAGCCGGCTGGACGGATCGCTCGAGCGGACGAACGGCGGCGGGGCGGTCGGCGTCCGTGACGGGAAGCGCGTAATGTTCGACGCGGGCTGACCACTCGGTCCGCGCCAGTCGCCGTCTCGCCAGTCGCTGCCGCGCCAGGGCTCGGCGAGCGGCGCGACGGCGGGGCCGAGGTGCGCATCCTCACGCGGGGGCGCTGCAACGGTCCCTGAGCCAGCGCCAGTGCGCTCCCTGAGCGACGGCTCGACGCGCCCCTTGGGGTCCTGGGCACTCATCATGCTCTTCTCGGCCTCAACGCGCTTGGCAGCGCCCATCATGGCTCCGAGCACCCACTTCGACCACTTCTCGCGACGGAAGCGGTAGACGCGGAACGCCGGCTTGTCGGCAAACTTGCTGCCCTGCAGCTTGAGCCGCTTCTGGATGCCGCGCGTCGTCAGCAGCGGCACCAGAACACGCTTGAACACCCCTTCGTTCTCGAAGCTCGTGAACAAATTGCCGAGAAGCTGCGCCTCGAGCGCCTCCTGGCGCACGTGAGGGCCGGCGTTGAGGGGAATGGAGCCGTCGACCGGAACAGCGGCGTAATAGTCGCCACCGATGTTGAACACGACGTGCCGGAAGACCTCGAACGTCTGGCGGATGTCGTCGTCACGATGGATGTCGTGGAAGCGAGAGAGGATGCGGATGACCGGGCTCTCCTCGGCCTCGAGCATGCGTGACTCGAGCCGCTGGAAACCTCCCATCGGCCGGCCGATCGACACCAGCAGCAGGCAGAAGTCCACGAAGATGGCAACCCCCAGCGGGATGTAGTCGCGCTTGGCGAGGCCGGCGCCGTCCATGGTGATCTGGCGCTGCTTGTCCGCGGACTGGAACGACTGCACCGCGCGCTGTTGCAGCGCCCGCAACTCTTCGGGGCTCGGCGGCAGCTTGAGCTGCATCGCGCCGAAGAGCGTGGCGGTCAGGCGGCGGAAGGCCTCGATCACGGCCTCCGAACCCTCGACGGCGGCGATCTTGGGCTTGGCCAGGTCTGGAAGCTGGTCGATGGCTCGCACGACGCCCTTGAGCGCCGACTGAAGCTGGGGGTCCGGGCAGGAGAACGTCCTGCCCTTGCCGTCGGGGAAGGTCGCCCGGTCGGCGCGGTCGGCCAGATCGGAGCGGATCTGGCGGAGTTGCGGATCGGTCCGGAAGGCATTGAAACGGGTGACGGCCATGTCGAGCCGACGGCCGACCTGCTTCATGAAATCGTTGCGGGTGCCCGAGCGCGCATCGAAGGTCGTCTTGTCCATGCTGACGATCTTGACGAGGTCGGCGTCGAACGCCTTGACGTCGGCCTTGATGGTCGAGATGCGCTGCCCGACGAAGGTGCTCGCGAACTGGAAGCGCTGCGCGTCGGTATCACGCAATGCCCGGCGCGGGCCGTCACCGGGCCGGCTGCCGGGGCACGACGTGCCGCGATCGCGCTCTTCCTTGGCCTTGGTCGTCGAAAGTGTCGATAGGGTCAGCAGCGTCTGGTGGAGCTGATCAAGGCGTGTCTGCGCCCCATGCAGCGCCGCCTGGACCTGACCGACTGCCGATTCCGCCGAGCGCGAGGCCTCCGCCCGCGACTCCAGCACTTTCCAGTAGAAGCCGAAGCCGAAGCCGACCGAGATCACCGTCAGGAACAGGTAGCCGACGGCGTAGAGCATGCGCGTCGTGACGTGAAGATCGGCGAAGACCTGATCGAGCAGCCAGACGATCATCACCTGCAGCATCGCCACGGCGAAACCGACGGCCACCCTTTCGAGCAGACCCACCGTGCCGAGATTGGCCTGGATCAGCTCGAGCATGCCGGTATAGGTCGATATCCACGAGAGCAGCGACAGCCCGACGATAAGCGTGATCTTCTTGGGGTCGCGCTTGCGCTTGCGCTCCGGCGGCCAGGAACCGCTGGCGAGCCCCGTCATGCCTCGCGCCGCCGCTGCATTCTGTGAAAAGCTCATGACTGTACCGCGTGCTCCTCGAACATGGACGCCACGCCCTCGCTCGGCGTGAATGCTCGCCCCTCGTGTGCGAACGCCCGGTCTCTGCGGACCGTGTGCGCCATCGCGACCAGAGGATGCGGATCGAAAATTTTCCCCGGCAGTCCTGAACCAGGTTCCTCAGTAGAAACCCTTCGTGACTTCAATTGGGCCATGCCGTGGAGACCCCATGGCAACTCCCATCAATTCACCACCTGCCGACGCCGATGCGCGGCGGCGATCTATTCGCTTGGACCCCGCTCGAAAAAGGCGGCATAACGGAATGCCGCGCCTTCAGCGGTCCGTTCCCAAGGGTCACCAGCATGACAAAGCTCACTCCTGCCGCCCGCGTCGGGCGTATCCAGACCTCGCCCAGCACGCTCGCCTCCCAGCGGGCCCGCGAACTCAAGGCCGAGGGCCAGGACATCATCGCCCTGAGCTCCGGCGAGCCTGATTTCCAGACGCCGGATCACATCGTCGAGGCCGCCTACAAGGCGATGAAGGCCGGTCAGACGAAGTACACGACCGTAACGGGCACCGCGGACCTGAAAGCCGCCATCGTCGAGAAGTTCCGCCGCGAGAACGGCATCGACTACAAGCCCGAGGAGATCATGGTCTCGACCGGGGCCAAGCAGGTTCTCTTCAACGCGCTGATGGCGACCGTCGGCGCGGGCGACGAGGTCATCATTCCCGCGCCCTACTGGATTTCCTACGCGCAGATCGTGCAGCTCGGCTCGGGCACGCCGATCTCCATTCCCTGCCCTGTCGGCACGGGCTTCAAGCTGACACCGCAGGCGCTCGAGCGGGCCATCACGCCGCGCACGAAATGGCTGATGCTGAACTCGCCGTCGAACCCGTCCGGCGCCGTCTACAGCGCCGCGGATCTGAGAGCCCTCGCAGACGTGCTGCTCAAGCACCCCAACATCTGGATCCTGTCCGACGATATCTACGAGCACATCGTCTTCGACGGCCGCAAGGTTGAGACCATCGTCGGCGTCGAGCCCCGCCTCAAGGACCGCACCGTCACCGTCAACGGCGTCTCCAAGGCCTATGCCATGACGGGCTGGCGGATCGGCTATTGCGGCGCCCCGACCGCACTCATTCGCGAGATGACGAAGCTGCAGTCGCAGTGCACCTCGGGCCCGTCCTCGATCGGCCAGGCCGCCGCCGTCGCGGCTCTCACCGGGCCGCAGCATTTCGTGGCCGAACGCGCCAAGGCCTTCCAGGACCGCCGCGATCTCGTGGTGTCCATGCTCAACCAGGCCAGGGGCATCCACTGCCCGAGCCCCGAGGGCGCGTTCTACGTCTATCCGAGCTGCGCCGAGCTCATCGGCAAGCGCACGCCCGAGGGCAAGGTGATCGCCAACGACAGCGATTTCGTCATGTACCTGATGGACAGCCACGGCGTCGCCGTCGTGCAGGGTGAGGCCTACGGCATCTCGCCTCACTTCCGCATCTCCTTCGCGGCCTCGACCGAGGACCTGACGCGGGCCTGCGAACGCATCCAGCGGGCCGCGGCAGAGCTGACCTGATCCCCACCCACGACCTCAGCCCGAGGAGATCCGTCATGACTGCAAAGTCGGAGCTGATGAGCAGGATCGGCGCCTTCATCGCCGACATCAACCGCCGGCCACTCGACGCCACCGTCAGTCGCTACACGCGGCGCGCGATCATCGACTGGTTCTCCTGCGAGCTGCCGGGCATCCGGGAGGCGCCGGCCACGCTGCTCATGGAGACGCTGGCGGACGAGCTCGACGTCGGCCCGTGCTCGCTGCCGGGCACCGGCCGGCGCGCACTGCCACGCGCGGCGGCGCTGATCACCGGCACGGCCTCGCACATCGTCGAGTTCGACGACATCTTCCGCGACGGCACCTATCACCCGGGCTGCCCCGTGGTGGCCGCGGTGCTCGCGGCGGCCGAGGCGCGCGGCAAGGGCGGCGCGGCGATCCTGAAGGGCGTCGCCGCCGGCTACGAGGTCTCCACGCGCATCTCCGCGGCGATCCAGCCGGCCCACGCGCGTCACTGGCACACCACCGGCACGGTCGGCTGCTTCGGCGCGGCGGCCGGAGTCGCCGCCCTCATCGGCCTCGACGCCACGAAGGCCATGCACGCGGTGAGCACGGTCGGCACCTTCACGGCCTCGCTGCAGCAGGCCTTCATGTCGGAAAGCATGAGCAAGCCCATGCACGCCGGCCGCGCGGCCGAGGCGGGGCTGCTTGCGGCTTTCGCGGCGGAGAAGGGGGTCACGGGCGCCTTCGATATCCTCGAAGGCCCCTCCGGCTTCGGCGCCGCGACGGCCGACGGCGGGCGCTGGCACGGCGCCATGGACGATCTCGGCCAGAGCTGGAACATCATGCGCATGACCGTGAAGAACCACGGCTGCTGCGGCCATTCCTTCCCGGCCATCGACGGCGCCCTGGCGCTGCAGGCGGAGCACGGCCTCACGCCCGCCGACATCAAGGCCATCCGCATCGGCGGCTACGAGCCGACCGTCAAGCTCTGCGGCAGCGTCGTCGAGCCGCGCTCCTCGTTCGAGGGCAAATTCTCCGTGCGCTATTGCGTGGCGCACGCCCTGGTCTACGGCTCGGTCCGGCTCGACGCCTACGATGGCGACCACCTCGCCAATCCCGACGTCTTGAGGATCGCCCGCGCGACGGACGTCGCGGTCGACGCCGAGGCGGCAGCCGCCTTCCCGAAGCGCCGCTCGGCGCTGGTCACGATCGAGACGATGGACGGCCGCCGGCTGGAGCGCCGGCAGCTCACGCGCAAGGGCGATCCCGATGCGCCGCTCAGCGACGAGGAGGTCTCGGCCAAGTTCCTGGAGCTGGCCGCTCCGGTCATTGGCGAGGCCGAGGCCGCGCGCCTGCTCGAGCGGTTGTGGAGCCTCGACGGCGAGGCGATGCCGTTGGCGGCCTGACAGAGACAGACGACACGCGACAAGACGATGGAGGAAGCGACCATGAGCTTGAAACTCGGACTTCTGGGCTTCGGCGAAGCCGGCCAGGGTGTTGCAGAAGGCCTGATCTGTACGGGCGTGCCGATCGACATCCTGACCTGGGACATCCTGTTCCCAGACGCCGGCAAGGGCGCTGCTCTCGTCAAGGCCGCCGAGCGCATCGGCGTGAAGCGTGCGGCCAGCGCCGCCGAGGTCGCCGGCCACGCTGAACTCGTGATCAGCGCCGTGACCACCGACCAGAGCCTCGTGGCCGCCAGGCAGATCGCGCCCCATCTCGGCAAAGGCACGCTCTATCTCGACTTCAATTCCACCTCACCGGGCAAGAAGCGGCAGGTCGCCGAGGTCATCGACGGGGCCGGCGCCCACATGGTCGAGGCCGCCGTCATGGACACCGTGCCGCCGCATAAGCACCGCGTGCCGCTGCTGCTCGCGGGCGCCAAGGCGCGCGATGTCGTGTCGAAGCTCGCGCCCTATAACATGCGCATCGAGGCGCTGGATGGCGGCATCGGCAGCGCCTCGACCATCAAGATGTGCCGCAGCGTCTTCATGAAGGGCCTCGACGGCCTCCTCTACGAATGCCTCGTCTCGGCCAACCGGGCGGGCGTCGGCGACGTGGTGCTGGACTCCCTGCAGAAGAGCTTCCCCGGTCTCGACTGGGCGCAGCTCGCCGGCCGCAAGCTCGGCGGCGCCGCCATCCACTCCGGCCGGCGTGCCGGCGAAATGCGCGAGGTCGCCGTGACCCTGACCGAGCTCGGCATCAAGCCGCTGATGGCCTCGGCGACCGCCGACCGCCTGCAAGCCATCGCCGATCTCGGCCTCAAGGCCTATGCCGACGAGAACGGCGTGCCCAAGACGGTGGCGGACTTCATGGCGGCGCTGGCGGCCCTCGAGCGGCAGGGACGCGCCGAGGCGGCGGAATAGGGCGACGCCCTCAACGCCGCTCGAACAGGCGCTCGACGTCGGCGAGCCTGAGCTCGACGTAGGTGGGCCGGCCGTGATTGCATTGGCCGGAGTGAGGCGTCGCCTCCATGTCGCGCAGGAGAGCGTTCATCTCCGCGGCAGTCAGGCGGCGCCCAGCCCGCACCGAGCCGTGGCAGGCCATCGTGGCCGCCACCGCCTCGAGCCGTTCCTTGAGCGCGATCGCGCCCTGCTCGGCGAGCAGATTGGCCGCGAGATCGCGTACGAGCCCCTCAACGTCGGTTTCCCCGAGCAGCGCCGGCACCTCGCGCACGATCACAGCGCCGACGCCGAACGCCTCGACCGCCAGGCCGAGCTCCAACAGCGCTGCGCCCTGCTCCGCGACCGCCGCCGCCGCATCGGCATCGAGCTCCACGACCACGGGCAGCAGCAGGCCCTGCCGGGCGACGCCGCCCACGGCCAGCGCCGCCTTCAAACGCTCGTAGACGAGCCGCTCGTGGGCGGCGTGCTGATCCACGATGACGATGGAGTGGCGCGTCTCGGCGACGATGTAGGTGCCGTGGAGCTGGGCACGCGCCGCACCGAGGGGAGCGTCGACCAGCTCGGCGGGCGCCGCCTCCGCCGCCGCACGCGCGTCGGCACTCGGGGCATCCAGACCGGCCAGCGGGGCCTGCATGGCTTCCGCGAACCCGGCCGGGTAGCGCGCTGGCGCGGGCCGATACACTCCCCCGCCGGCAGGGGCATACGCCCGCTGCGGATACGCGCTGGCCGCCGTCCCGACCCCGCGCGCCAGCATCTCGAGCGCACCGGCGCCGCCGAGCGAGGTGGCGCGATGGCCGGCCTCCTGCAGGGTCTGCCCGAGCGCGCCGACGACGAGGGCGCGCACACGGCCCGCATCGCGGAACCTCACCTCGGCCTTGGTCGGATGCACGTTGACGTCGACATCGCAAGGCTCGAGATCCAGGAAGAGACAGAGCACCGGCTGGCGTCCGCGCGGCAACAGGTCGCCGTAGGCGGCTCGAACGGCGCCGGCGAGCAAGCGGTCGCGCACCGGGCGGCCGTTGACGAAGAGGAACTGCTGGCCCGCGTCGGGCCGGTTGAGCGTCGGCACGCCCGCAAACCCGGAGACACGCACGCCGTCGCGCTCGGACGAGACGCTGAGCGCATCCGCGACGAACGGGCGCCCCATGATGCGGCCGAGCCGGTCGAGAAAGCCCTCGCTCGAGCGCGCCATGGCGGGAAGCGTAAGGCCGACACGCTCGCCGGTCTGCAACACGAAGGCTATTTCGGGATGCGCCATGGCGAGGCGCTTCACCGTCTCGCTGATGGCAGCGTTCTCGGAGCGCTCCGATTTCAGGAATTTGAGGCGTGCCGGCGTTGCCGAGAACAGGTCCTCGATCTCGACTTCGGTCCCGACGTTGAGCGGAGCCGGACGCACGGCCAGCTTGCGGCCGCGATCGACGACGATGGCCGCGCCGCTGCCGCTCCCACGCGGCCGGCTGGCGATCTTGAGGCGCGCCACCGAGCCGATCGAGGGCAGCGCTTCCCCGCGAAAACCGAGGGTCGAGATGTTGAGAAGGTCCTCGTCCGCGAGTTTCGAGGTCGCATGACGCTCCACGGCGAGCTCGAGGTCGGCCGGCGCCATGCCGGCGCCGTCGTCGGTGACGCGGATGAGCGAAAGGCCGCCAGCGACGCACACGACCTCGATGCGGCGCGCGCCCGCGTCGATCGCGTTCTCGACCAGCTCCTTGACGGCGCTGGCCGGTCGCTCGATCACCTCACCGGCGGCGATGCGGTTGACGGTCTCGGGTGGTAGCTGGCGGATGGCCACGCCACAGGTTCCCTTCTGGCCGCGAGCTCAGTTGCTGCGCCCGAGCCGATCCCGCGTCAGCCGCTTCGCCAGCTCCACGCCGGGCTGATCGAACGGATCGATGCCCATGAGGCGGGCGGCGAGAATCGTCTCGAGCATGAAGTGCATCAAGAGAGCACCCATGCTGCGCTCGTCAAGCCGCGGGATGTCGATTGTCCTCACCGGCCGGCCGGCCTCGCGCAACGCCTCCGCAATGGCCTCGCCCTGCGCCGCCACGAGATCGCCGCAGGGACGCCCGGCCAGCGCTTCGAGCCCGCCGCGGCGCGCCAGATCCGCGTCCACGATCGTGCCGCGCCCACGCGGCGCCACGCGCAGGATCGTCAGCATGTGCTCCGGCGGTCCGTCCATGAAGAGCTGGAGCTGGCTGTGCTGGTCGAGGGGACCGAGTGCAGCGAGCGGCGTCGTGCCTTTGCCGCCCTTGCCGAGGCTTTCCGCCCAGAGCTGCACGTACCAGTGCCCGAAACGCCCGAGCCGGTCGGCATAGGGCATCATGACCAGGACATGCACACCGCAGTCCTCGGCGAGCCCCACGGTCGTGGCAGCGCCGACCGCGGCAGGCACGTCGGCCGGATCGCGCGCGGCGATCATGGCTTCGACGACCGACCTGGCCCCGTCACGGATGGCCAGCGGATCGAGACCGCGGGCCATGGCCGGCAACAGGCCGACGTTGGAGAGCACGGAGTAGCGCCCGCCGATGCCCGTGTGATGATCGAGCACGGGAATGGCGAATTCGCCAGCCAGCGCACGCAGGCCGTTGCGCACGCCCGGGCGATCCGGCTCCGTCACGAACAGGAAATGACGATCGAGGTGCGCCCCGTGACCGGCCGCGCGCACGGCCGCCATGGCGGCGACCGCCTGGGTCAGCGTCTCGACCGTGGTGCCCGACTTGGAGGTGACGACGAAGCGGGCGCGAGCAAGATCCATGCTGGCCAGCGCCCGCTCCAGCGTATCGGGGTCGAAATTGTCGTAGAAGCGCGTGCGTGGCCGGCGCAGTTGCGAGGCGCTGGCGCTGCCCGGAATGTTCCAGCCGGCAAGCTGGGCGAGTGTCTGGCCGCCGAGGCTCGAGCCGCCCGTGCCGAAGAAGACCAGAGTATCGCCGCCCTCGCTGAGACGCGCCAGCGCGGCGGCCGCGGCGGTGACGTCGTCGCGCTCTGAGACGATCGAGAGCAGTGGCAGCGCCCCGCTCTCTGCCGCTGTCGCGAGATCGGCAAGGTGCGGCTTCAGCAGCACCAGCCGACGCTCCAGAGACGTCCTGGGCAACCCCCGGCCGGGCAAGGCCGCATCGAGGCACCCCCCGACGTCCTGATGCATCAGCGCCGCGGACGACGAGCCGCTCACGACCGGCTCTTGAGGTTCTTCGGCTGGCCCACGATGGTGACGATCAGCGCATCCTCCGCAAAAAGTCGCTTCGCCACGCGCCGCACATCGTCGATGGTCACAGCCTGGATCAGGCCGTTGCGCTTGTCGACGTAATCGATGCCGAGATCCTGGGTGAGGATGCCGAGAAGCTGGCTGGCGATCTTGGCGTTGGTGTCGAAACGCAGCGCGAACGAGCCGACCAGATAGTCCTTGGCCGCCTGCAGCTCCTTCTCCGTCGGTCCCTTCTCGCCGATGCGCTTGAGCTCGGCGCGGATGACCTCGAGCGACTTCGCCATGCCGTCGTTGCGGGTGGCAACGCCACCGTAGAAGATCGCAGCCCGGCGCATGGGATCGAGATAGCTGTAGACGGAGTAGGCGAGACCGCGCTTCTCACGCACCTCCTCCATGAAGCGCGAGCCGAAACCGCCACCGCCGATGATGTGGTTGAGCACGAAGGCCGGCACGAAGGCGGGGTCCTTGCGGGCGATACCTTGCAGGCCGAAACGCGCCACCGACTGCGGCACAGCCATCTCGAAGACCTTCTGATGGGGGCCGGCCACGATGCGCGCCTCGGGCACCTCGACGAGCTCGGACTTGGCCGGCAGCTTGCCGAAGATCCTATCGAGCAGCAGCCCGAGCGACTTGGCGTCGATGTCGCCGACTGCGACGATTCTCAGGTTCTGACGCGTGAACACGCGCTTGTGGAAGGCCACGAGATCGTCGCGCGTGATCGCGGCGACCGATTCGGGCGTGCCCTTGATCGGGCTGCCGTAGGGATGCCCCTTGAAGACCTGGGCGTACCACTGCTGGGAAGCGACGCTCTCGGGGTTCTTGGCGGCGTAGGCGAGCGAGGCCAGCAGCTGCTTGCGCATGCGCTCGAGCGCCTCGGCGTCGAAGCGCGGCTCGTTGAGCGCCAGTCGCAACAGCTCGGCGGCAGCGTCACGGTTGCTGGTGAGCGTCTCGAAGCTTCCGTAGAACTCGTCGAAGGTGACCTGGAAGCGCATGCGCACCGCCAGCTCCTCGAGCTTCTCCTGGAAGCGGGCCGCGCTCAGCTTGCCCGCGCCCTCGTCGAGGATCGACGTGAGCAGATAGGAGACACCGGGCCGGCCCTTGGGGTCCTGCGCGCTGCCGCCATCGAAGGCGAAGCGCAGCGCCAGCAACGGCACCTTGTGCTCCTCGACGAGCCAGGCCTCGATGCCGCC
>JAGRKR010000005.1:25241-29122 GCA_020442225.1 Hyphomicrobiaceae bacterium
GTCACACGACCAGCAGGTCGGGTCATATCGATCACCTCGGGGTTGGTCACGACTTGCTTGGCTTGGCCGGCTTTGACGCGGGTGTCTTGCCTGATCGTGCGCTGGCCTGAGGCACCGGCACGAGCCGCCCGGTCACCGACCGGCGGATGTCCAGCACCGCCGCCGCCGCCGCCTTCACCTGCGCGACGGTCACCGCCCTCAAGCGGTCGGGCCACTCCTCGACGTCCTTGACCGTCTGCCCCACGACGAGCGCCCAGCCATAGCGGCGGGCGAGCGTCGCCTGACTGTCGCTTTCGTAGATATAGGCGGCGAGATAGGCCTTCTTGGCGCGGTCCAGCTCGGCCGCCGTCACGCCCTTGTCGCGAATCTCGGCCACCACGGCATCCATCTCCTGCTCGAGCGTATCGAGCGGCACGCCGTCGGCGGCGATGGCGTAGAGGCCAATCTTGCCGTAGTCGAGACCGGAACCGGAATACCAGCCACTGGCACTGGCCGCGACTTTCTTTTCGACGACCAGCCGCTTGTACATGCGGCTGGTGGAACCGCTGGCCGCGATCTTCATGAGCAGCTCGATGGCCTCGGCCTCGCCAGGCTTGGCCGTGCGGTAGCTCGGCGCCAGATAATAGCGCTGCACGGTCGGGCGGGCAGCGCGCGGGTCCTTGAGCGTGATGTGGCGCGGCGCGAGGTGCACCGGCTCCTGCGGCCGGACACGGGCGGTGATGGAGGGGACCGGCTTGAGCTTGCCGTAGATCTCCTCAGCCAGGCGGCGCACCTCTTCGGCCGTGACGTCACCCGACACGACGAGGATGGCGTTGTTCGGCGCATAGAAGCGCTTGTAGAAGGTGAGCGCGTCGTCACGGCTCAGCTTGGCCATCTCGTTGGCCCAGCCGATGACGGGAATACGATAGGGATGGTTGAGATAGAGCGCCGCCGACATCTGCTCGTCGAGCAGCGCCGACGGGTTGTTCTCGACGCGCGAGCGGCGCTCCTCGAGGATCACGTCGCGCTCGGTCAGAACTTCCTTCTCGCCCAGCCTGAGGTTGACCATGCGGTCCGCCTCCATCTCCATCACGCGTCGCAGCTGCGCCTTGGAGATGCGCTGGAAGTAGGCCGTCGCGTCCTGGCCGGTGAAGGCATTGTCCTGCCCGCCGAGCCGCGCCACGATCCTGGAGAACTCACCCATGGCGAGCTTCTCCGTCGACTTGAACATCAGATGCTCGAGAAAATGCGCGATGCCGGAGCGGCCGGGCGGCTCGTCGGCGGCCCCCACGCGATACCAGACCATGTGCGTGACGACCGGGGCACGATGGTCGGGGACGACGACGACCTCCATGCCATTGCCGAGCTTGAAGTGCGTCGCGCGCGTTTGTGAATCCGCGGCGAGAGTCGCGAAACCTGTCACCAGCATGATGATGAGCGCCGTTAGAAGGGTTGCAGGACGTACGCGTGCCAGCATCGGCATGAACGTGCTCCTCTCGGAGGTCGGCACTGCGGGCCTATCGCCGCCGCCGGACCACCCAATTTTCGCATGACGGGCCACAACCGCCCGACCGGCACATCCGGGAAGCGGCCGTCCGCCAAGTTGTGCGCGCATCCGAGCGTGTTGCCCGGCACGCGCCTGCGGTGCGACAAGCCACCGCGATCCGATCTCACGATTGACGGCATCTGGGCGTCGCAAGTCAAATTACAAGGCTGTCATGAGCCTTTCGGAGCCGCCGTGCCGACATGCCGGCTGCAAGCGGGCAAGGCAGCCACAGCTCCCCGAGCCCCTTATTTGGGTCCGTTCAGGCCCTTGTCGATGGAGCGTCCGAACGCGGTCGGGCAGCGCGCCGTATCGCCGGAGAGCTTCTCCCACCATTCGCGATCCCGGACCTTGCCGCTGTTGAGGTCGCCATCGCGGCAGTAGGCCGCCATCTTGCGCTCTTTTTCGGCCTTCTCCGCGGCACGCTTCAGCTCGGGATCGACAGGCCAGCTGCCGTCGGCGAGCGCCGGCTGGCCGGTGCCGGGCGCCGGCAGCTTGTCCATGCGCGGCGGCACCACGATACCCGAGCGCTCGGGCACGACCGGCTCTTTCCGGCTGGCGGCAGTGGCGGACGGGCTGACGCCGAGGGCGTCGAACAGCTTGCCTTCGAGCTCCACGCCACCGCAGCCGGCGGTCGTGGTCGCCACCCCGGCCAGCAGGAGGGCGGCCATCACGCTTCTCGCGCAGGTGCGATGAAAGCTGTGCATATCGAGGTGTCCCTATCCCCCAAACGACGCCTGCGCCACGGCGCGGACCTCGTGACCTGACCCCGAATCATCAGGGCTAGGCGCTTCTAGCCCGCCTTTTGGGCGGCATTGCGACTCGGCCAGAACCAGTCATACAGGAGGCATACCACACCGGCAACTATCGCCACATCGGCGATGTTGAACACATACCAATAGAACCCGTGGGCGTGCACGGAGAAAAAGTCGGCGACGCCGCCGAGCCGGAAGCGATCGATGGCGTTCCCGATGGCGCCGCCCATCACCAGCCCGAGCCCGACGGCGGCGATGCCCGACGTCGTATGTCTGGCCAGCCAGTGGGCCATGACGGCCACGGCGACCGCCGCGAAGCCGGCCAGCAGCGCCTGCCCGAGTGCCGTGTCCTGGGTCAGCATGCCATAGCTGATCCCCTTGTTGAGCGTGTAGACGAGATCGAGAAACGCCGTTACCCGCACCGGGGCCTTGGTGGCGATGTCGTAGACCTCGATCATCCACACCTTGTGCGCCTGGTCGATCACGCACGTCGGCAGCGCCACGGCGAGGCCGAGCCGCGAATAGGGGCCGTAGAACCACTCCTTGAGCACGGTCAGCGTCCTCGCTCTCAATGCCCCATCCGAACTGCGGCGACGCGTCAGGCCCCGCCTGCCGCTGCCGCGTCACGGTCGCGCTGACTCATGACGGCGGCATCCCGGGCACTGAGGTCCGGATAGTCCGGATCGCTGCCGACATCGGGCACAATGCGCCACGAGCGCAGACACTTGCGCCCTTCCGCCCGGCGCGGGACGACCGCGACTCCCGGAACCTCGGCGAGGCTGAAGGCTCCGGACGGCGCTGCCCCGTCCTTGAGCACGAGAGCGCTGGTGATGGCGATCTCCGCGAGATCAAGTCCATCCAGTGCGGCAAGCAGCTTCGCGTCGGAGACGTATACTTCCGGCGCCGCCTCGAGGCTCGAGCCGATGCGCTTGTCGTGGCGCTCGAGCTCCAGCGCACCGGTGATGACACGCCGCACCCGGCGCACGCGCTCCCAGCGCTCGGCCAGCTCCGTATCCCGCCAGGGCGAGGGCACATCCGGGAACTGCTGGAGATGCACGGAGCCCTCCGAGCCCGGATAGCGCGAGAGCCAGGCCTCCTCCATGGTGAAAGGCAGCATCGGCGCGAGCCATGTCGTCAGGCAGCGGAAGACGTCGTCGAGCACCGTCAGCGCCGCGCGCCTGCGCACGCTGTCGGCAGCGTCGCAATAGAGCGCATCTTTGCGGATGTCGAAGTAGAAGGCCGACAGATCGTTGATGCAGAACGTAGACAGCGCCTGATAGATGCGCTTGTAGTCGTAGTCCGCATAGGCCTTGCGCACGATGAGGTCGAGCGAGGCGAGCTCGTGCAGCATCAAGCGGTCGAGCTCGGGCATCTCGGCGGCATCGAGGCGCAACTTCTCCTCGAAGTGCGCGAGGTTGCCCAGCAGCCAGCGCACGGTGTTGCGGATCTTCCGGTAGGCATCGACCACGGACTTCAGGATCTCCGGGCCGATCCTCAGATCGTCGGTGTAATCGGCACTCATCACCCACAGTCGGAGGATGTCGGCGCCGTACTGCTTGATGATGTCCTCGGGCGCGACGGTGTTGCCGAGCGACTTCGACATC
>JAGRKR010000583.1 GCA_020442225.1 Hyphomicrobiaceae bacterium
GAGGTCGGGTAATAGCCGACGCCGCCACGCTCGCGAATAAGCGCGGAGTAGCGAAGCTGGCGCAGCGGCACATCGGGGAAATGCACGTCGGCGGCCTTGCCGAGGATGTGCTGGCTGCGTCGGGCCTGACCACCGGAGGTGCGACGCAGCATGTCGTTGGTGCCGCGCGAGCGGTAGCCGGAGATGACATGGATCGGCTCCCGCGAACCGAGCTCGGAATGAATGCTCCACAACAGATCGACGAGTGCGGGATCCATCTTTGTCGGCTCGTTGCGCCGCCAATCACGCAGGATCCAGTTAATGCGCTCCATCGCCGACGGGACGTAACGGCCACCCTTCTTGTAGAGGACGGTCACGGTCTCCTTGGTATGGATATTGTAGAAGGAGATGCGGCGATCAGGGCCGAACGAGGCTGAAATTTCAGGCGAGCCGGCCAAGAGCGCCAACGACGCTGCCAGCGCTACTATGCCGAGACGTCGCGCCCACGCTGCCACTTCCGCAGTTCCCCGTCGCTCTGCCCGCCGGTTCCACCGGTCTTGCTGCCGGCCGCCGGACCCGTATGCCGGCGACCTTATCCCACCGCTCGTCGACCGCGGTTCCGAAGGCCGCGAGCCGGGCTTGACGGTATCGTGCGCCACGCCCGTTAACGAACTGTAACGCACTCTCTACGCGCAAAGAATGGCCGTCGTGCGGCATCACGGCGCGCATGGCGCGACGGGCTCGAGCGAGCTTTCGGGAGCGTTAATGCGGGTCGGGGAGGGGAAGGGAGGGCGGAGCGAAAATCAAAACCTGAGACGTCCACCGGGAGACGGTGGCCCGCGCGATCATGACACCCTCTGCGGTCAGATGAAGCTAGCTTTGCCCCGATCAGATCTCTCACGCGGGTTGAAAAAACCTGCTGACCCCGCGTGAGACGTTAGCGTCATCTGATCATGAATCTTAAGCCGAACGGCAGATCTTCTAGTGCCTCGTCTTCGACTTCAGGCGCTCGATCTGATCCTTAATCTTCAGCTTTTCCCTTTTCAACTCTGCAATCTCAAGATCGTCGGCGGACGGGTGGGCCATCACTTCTTCGAGCTTTCTCTCCAGCGTCTTGTGCCGTTCTGAGAGCTCAGCGAGATGTGCACCAATAGACATCCTGAGAACCTCCTTGCGATTTCCGAACATGAACAGTCTGACATATGGGAGCCAGCTTGTCTAACGGCTAGAGGTGCGCCGCCACATGATCGCGGGGGATGGCTGACACGATCTTGAGAGGGTCCTCGAGGTTCGCATCGAAGGCCGTCTATCGGGCGGCGGGCAGCCCCTTTCGGCCCTTCGGACGGCGGCTCGTGGCATGCTATACTGGTCTTATCGAAGCGGTTTCCGGATGGTGCGCCGAGAGGTTCGAGTCGCGCTCGCGCGGATCGGGCGTGTGGGCACCCTGTCGCGCCCGCTTCGAGGGGCGTTCTCATCTGCAGAACGCCGTGCTAGTGCGTCTCGCCGTCGGAGACGTCGCGCGTCCTTTTCACCTGCGAAGCCCGATCAACGACTTGCCTGTGCCCGGCTGGGAGTGCCACGCACCGATGCAAAAGCCCGATGAACGCGAAATGCGCGCCGAGCTGGCACAGCTGCGCCAGGAGCACCGCGATCTCGACGAGGCCATAACCGCCCTCGAGCAGGCCGGCGGTGGCGACCAGCTGCAGATCTCACGGCTGAAGAAGCGCAAGCTGAAGCTCAAGGACCTGATCGCCGCAATCGAAGACCGTCTGTTTCCGGACATCATCGCCTAGCGCTCCGCCCCTCGATTTCTGGTTGCCTGGCCGGCCGAGAGCCGAGACGCGCGCCCCATGCCATGCCAGCAGGCGACGGCGGATGCGCCGCGTCGGTCCACAGTCTTGTGTACAGCCTGCTTGTCAGCCGGGTCCGCGCGCATATACTTGCTTTTTCTGTCTGACCACCATGGTCAACTCACATCGGCATGGAAAGCATCGTACATGGCTGAGCGCGCGGCCGACGTCGCCATTATCATGGGAAGCCAGTCGGACTGGCCGACCATGCGGCGCGCAGCCGAGGTGCTGGGCGCGCTCGGCGTCACGTTCGAGTCCCGCATCGTCTCGGCGCATCGCACACCCGAGCGGCTTTACACGTTCGCCCGCGCAGCCAAGTCTCGCGGGTTCAAGGTCATCATCGCCGGGGCCGGCGGCGCAGCCCACCTGCCGGGCATGACAGCGGCGCTCACCCCACTGCCCGTGCTCGGCGTGCCCGTCACAAGTCGCGCCCTCAAGGGTCAGGACAGCCTCTATTCCATCGTGCAGATGCCGGCCGGGATCGCCGTCGGCACGCTCGCCATCGGCGAGGCCGGCGCCGCCAACGCGGGGCTGCTCGCGGCGCAGATTCTGGCGCTGTCGGATCCAGCCCTGGCCGGGCGGATCGACGCCTGGCGCGCCCGCCAGACGGCGGCGGTGGCGGAGACCCCGAAGGACGAGCCAAACGGCAATGACTGATCCACTGCCACCCGGCTCCACCATCGGCATACTTGGTGGCGGACAACTCGGGCGCATGCTGGCCCAGGCTGCGGCTAAGCTCGGCTTGCGCACGCACGTCTATTCCGATCGCGCCGACGATCCCGCGTTCGAGCTGGCGGCGGCCGCGACATGCGGCGAATTCACCGACGTCGCTCGCATCGCAGCCTTCGCCGAGACCGTCGACGTCATCACCTACGAGTTCGAGAACGTGCCGCTCGAAGCCGCCGAGGCGGCAGAGCGCCTCCGCCCTCTCCGACCGGGCTCGCGCGCCCTGGCGGTGGCGCAGGATCGGCTCATCGAGAAGCGATTCATCTCGGGCCTGGGACTGCCGGTTGCACCCTTCGCCGAGGTATCCTCGCCTGCCATGCTCGCGCGCGAGCTGGAGACCATCGGCACTCCGGCAATCCTCAAGACGCGCCGCTTCGGCTACGACGGCAAGGGTCAGGCCCGCATCCGCACACCGGGCGAGGCATCCGCTGCCCTGGCGGAACTCGCAGGGGCCCCGGCCATTCTGGAGGGCCATGTCGCCTTCGAGCGAGAGGTCTCCATTCTGGTCGTGCGCGGCCACGACGGCGAGGTCAGGACCTACGACACCCCCGTCAACGAGCACCGCGACGGCATTCTCTACCGCTCGACGGTGCCATCGTCGCTGGAGCCCAGCCACCGGGCGCGGGCCGAGGAGATCGGGCGGCTGGTGGCCGACGCACTGGACTATGTCGGATTGCTGGCCGTCGAGATGTTTCACATCTCTGGAGATGCGAAAAATCCGCTCATAATCAACGAAATAGCGCCTCGTGTTCACAATTCCGGACACTGGACGCTCGACGCCTGCCACGTCTCCCAGTTCGAGAACCACATCCGGGCTGTGGCTGGCTGGCCGCTCGGCTCGACGGCGCGCCACAGCAATGCGGTCATGACGAATCTCATCGGTCCCGAAGCAGACGACTGGCGCAAACTCGCCGAGGACCCTATGCTGAGCCTCCATCTCTACGGCAAGCGCGAGGCCCGCGCCGGCAGGAAGATGGGCCATGTGACACGGCTTTCGCCGTTGACGGAGTCAGGTCGCGCCAAGGATGATTAGGCGGCGTGACACGACGCGGTGGGCAAATGCGGCACCACCGCCAACAAAAAAGAATGCGAGTTGTTTGTCGCCCGGGAGGAGTTGATGTTCAAGTCGAACGAGAATCCGGTCATCATCAAGAGCTATGCGGGGAAAAAGCTCTATGACACGGAGAGGGCCGACTATATTTCCATGCCGGAACTCGCGGACATCGCCAAGTCGGACCGCGACTTCTTCGTGCTCGATGCACAATCGGGCAAGGACGTGACGCTCTCCGTCTTGAAGCAGATGCTGGCGCAGGTGCGCTGAGCACCGCGGCTTTCGGCGGGTTGCCGACGATTGCGCGCCGGCGCGTCTGACCGGCGCGCGGCCTTTTGCATTCTTCTTTTCGGATCGCAGAGCGCCATCAGGCGCGCGGATCGTGCGGCGCGGTGGCAATGGGACTGTGGCCCGAGCGCCGCCAGACATCGCCCGCGTTATCGTTACAATAAAATCGTCAATACTGCCGGCATCCTCGATCTGCTAAATTGCTGTCTGCTGATTCCAGAATTTACTTTGGCCTGCGACTCGCCACATCTCACAACATCTTGCGTTGGGTCCCACCCCGCGTTCGCAGGCGGCGCATTGCACCATATGAGCAGGGAACCGATCACATGAGCGACAGCCAGCAG
This sequence comes from Hyphomicrobiaceae bacterium, assembly GCA_020442225.1. Next base: position 4,239 of record JAGRKR010000583.1, read on the forward strand.
CCCGACTCGTTCCAGGAGACGACATCGACGTCGTGGCTTCAGCGCATCCAGAACTCGATCGCCGGCATCGGCGTCGGGCTGGCGCTGTTCGGCGGCATGATCACTTTGCTCACCTGGAACGAAGGGCGCGCCGTGCAGACGGCCCGCTCGCTGGCCGAGGGCGCCGGCCTTGTCGTGAGCGTGCCCAACTCGCGCGTCGATAGCGCCAATCAGGGCAAGCTGATCCACGCTACCGGCCCGGTGAAGGTCGCCGGCCGCCGCGAGGACAGGGCCTTCGGCGTCTCGTCCGAGGGCGTCCGCCTCGAGCGGGAGGTCGAGATGTACCAGTGGGTCGAGAAGAAGGAGACCAAGACGCGCAAGAAGCTCGGAGGTGGCGAGGAGACCGTCACCACCTACAGCTATGTGCGCGAATGGAGCCGCAAGCCGATCAATCACACGAGCTTCCGACAGCCGCAGGGCCGCCAGAACCCCGAGATGACCTACCGCGATCAGGCGATCACCGCGGAGAAGGGGGATCTCGGCGCTTTCGAGCTCGACGGGTCCGTCCTCTCTCGCATCGGCGGCGCGCAGCCATTCCCCGTGACCGACGTTTCCGCCGAAGCGATCCGCCGGGCGATGGGCGGCAACCGGCGCGTCACCCTGCAGGACGGCAAGATCTTTGTCGGCTACGACCCCTCGAGGCCGGAGGTCGGCGACTACCGGGTCTCGTATCGCGTGGTGCCGGTGGGACCGATCACGGTCGTAGGCCGGCAGTCCGGCAAGGGCTTCGCGGCCTATCAGACCAAGGCGGGCGACAGCCTGCTGATGGTCCGCCGTGGCGAGCAGAGCGCGGAGACGGTCTTCAAGGACGCGCAGAAGAGCAACAGGACGCTGACCTGGATCCTGCGCGCCGTCGGCCTCGTCGGCATGTTCATCGGTGTCACCATGCTGCTTGCCCCGCTCGGCGTGGTGGCCGACGTCATTCCGTTCCTGGGCTCCATCGTGCGGCTCGGCACCGGATTCGCGGCGCTTCTGGTGACGGCCGTCGTCGGGTCGTTGACCATCGCGATCGCCTGGCTCTACTACCGGCCGATCGTGGGCATAGCCGTGCTTCTGGTCGGGGCGGCCGTCGCAGCGTTCGCTGTCAAGCGCGGACGCCAGCGCGCGGCTCCCGCCAAGGCTCAGCCCGCATAGTCCGCCGGAGCACGGAGGGCGCGGAGCTTAGACGGCCTGGCGGACCTTGGGCGCCACTTCCTCGGCGAAGAGCTGCATGCAGTCCAACGTCGCAGACTTTGGCATGCCCGCCCACTCCATGGTCATGATGAGGTGGTTGATGCCGACACGCCGGTTGAGGGCGATGATCTGCTCCGCCACCTCGTCGGGTGAGCCGAGCAGGAAGCGGTCGCCAAGCAGCTCGTCGAAAGCCTGGCCGAGGTTGTTGTCGCCCTCGGGCATCTGCTCGCTCTGCCCCCACTCGTGGTACGACTTGTACTTGGCGCCGAGATAGGGTCCGCAGATGCGGATGGCCTCGGCCTTCGATGATGCCACGAACACCTCGCGGCGCATCGGCAGCTCTGCCGGGAAGGGCTTGCCCGCTTCGTCGAGCGCCGCCTTATAGACGTCGATCTGGCGCACGATCGTCTCGATGGCGTTGTGCGGCGGGATGTACCAGCAGTCCCCCATGCGCGCCGCCCGCTTGATGGCGACGTCGGCGTTGGCGCCGATCCAGATGGGTGGGTGCGGCTTCTGCAGAGGCTTCGGCATGCAGGTGGCGCCGTCGAGCTCGAAATGGCTGCCGACCATGTCGACCACGTCCTCGGTCCACAGCCGCTTGACGGCGACGAGGTTCTCCTCGAAGCGCTTGCCGCGTTCCTTCGCGCTGGTGCCGAACGCCTTGAACTCGACATCCCGATAGCCCAGCGCCGCGCCGAAGATCAGCTTGCCGCCGCACATGATGTCGATGGTGGCGAGCTGCTCGGCGATGTCGATCGGCTTGTGCAGCGACAGCAGCACGATGCCGGCGTTGAGCCGCATGTTGGGCGCCTCGGCCGAGAGCCGCGCCAGAAGCGGAAACTGCTGGAAGGCCTGATAGGGCGCGGTGCTGTAGTGCGAGGACTTCGTCAGCGAATCGAAACCGAGCCGGTCGGCCGCGCGCGCGATGTCGACGAGATCGCGGAAGCCCTCGGAGATGTCGGCGTCGGCCGGATGCTGGCCGCGCAACAGAATGCCGAACTGGAAGGATTTCTTCGCCACGTCACACCTCGCTCGCCTGCCACCGCCCCCGCGTCCGGCGCGCCATCATCCTGGCACCGGAGCCGGCCTTCGTCCATCCTGCCCGGACCTGGCGCCGGGTCCGCCTGCCCGATCAGACGCGGCGCTTCTCGACCACGATGCCCGTCGCTGCGAGCCGCGCGATATCGGCCTCCGAGAAGCCGTGCTCCGCCAGCACCTCGCGGGCATGCTCTGAGAAGCGCGGCGGCGGCGCCTTCACCTTGCCGGGCGTGCGGGCGAACTTGATCGGCGTGCCCGTGCCTTTGTACCACCCCATCTCCTGCACCATGCCGCGATGGCTGGTGTGGGGCTGGTCGAGCGCCTGACGTGCATTGAGGATCGGCCCGCACGGCAGCCCCGAGGCCAGCAGCTTCAACGAGAAGCTCTCGCCATCCACCGCCGCGAGCCGTTCCGCCAGCACCGCCGAGAGCGCCGCACGATTGGTCACGCGGTCGCCGTTCGAGCCGAAACGCGGATCGTCGGCGAGTTCGGGGCAGCCGAGCTCCTCGCAGACGCGGCGGAAGGCGCGGTTGTTGCCGGCGCCGATGAACACGTCGCACGTCTTGGTCGGATACTTGTCGTAGGGGCTGATGTTGGGATGCGGATTGCCCGTCAGCACCGGCACCTTGCCCGAGAGGTAGTAGTTCGGGAAGTGCGGGTGCATGAGCGCCAGTGCGCAATCGAACAGCGTCATGTCGAGATACTGGCCGCGGCCGGAGCGCTGGCGCTCGATCAGCGACATGAGGATGCCGATCACGGAGAACAACCCCGTGCCGATATCGACCACGGGAATGCCGATGCGGGTGGGCCCGCTCTCCGGCGCGCCGTTGATGGAGAAGTGCCCGGCCATGGCGCCGACAATGCCGTCGTAGCCAGGAAAGCCGCCGAGCGGACCGTCGGCGCCGAAGCCGGAGATCTTGCAGTAGACGAGCCGCGGAAAACGGTCCGCCAGCGTCTCCGCATAGCCGATGCCCCAAGCTTCCATGGAGCCCGGCTTGAAATTCTCGATCAGCACGTCGGCGCCTTCGAGCAGCGTCAGCAGCACCTCCCGCCCCTCTGGCTTGGATAGGTCGAGGCCGACCGAGCGCTTGTTGCGGTTGACGCCGATGAAGTAGGAGGCGTCGCCTTCGTGGAACGGCGGGCCCCAGTCGCGCACCTCGTCGCCCTGCGGCGGCTCGATCTTGATCACGTCGGCGCCGTGGTCCGCGAGGATCTGCGTGCCGTAGGGGCCGCCCAGCACGCGCGTGAGGTCGATCACCTTCAATCCGGAGAGCGCGCCGAAGCCCGTGTCTTTGCTCATGTGTGTCACGTATCCCTGTCGAGACTGAGGAGGCGGAAGGAGGGAGCTCAGGTCGGTAGCGAAACGCCCCAGGTTCGCGCCGCGAAGGCCGGATAGGTCTCCGCCACGGCCTCGGCCACCGGACCGCGCAGCAGCGCCAGCGTCGCAGCGTCGGGCGTCGGCGTAACCGGCACCTCGGCAGGCGCATCGTAGTCGAATCCGGTCGCCTCGCGAACCTGGCCAGCCGTGACGCCGGGATGCGCGCTCTCCAGAGTGAAGCGCGCCGTCGTTCTGTCGAAGCGAAAGACCGCAAGCCCCGTGACGAGCGCATAGGGGCCGCCGGGCCTGTAGACCTCGGGCGGACTCACGCCGGGCGCCGACACGAAATCGACCTTGTCGACCAGCACGCGCGGCGTGTGCTCCTCACGGAACAGGATGACGCGCGGCACGATGAAATAGAGATGCGCCGAGCCGAACGAGCCGGGAAAGCGTGCCTTCGTCCCAGGGTGCTCGCCGATGCCGACGAGGTTGATGTTGGCCTGCCCGTCGATCTGCCCGCCAGACAGGAAGAACGCATCGATGCGCCCCTGGCCCGCACAATCGAAGAGCTCGCGCGCGCCGTCGGTGAAGGGATTGTTCTTGCGGCTGCCGAGAATGGAGACGCGCGTATAGCCCTTCGATCTGGCGCGCGTCAGCAGGGCGGCCGATCCGGGCACCGGCGAGCTTGCTCCGACGGCGACATGACGCAGCCCGTCGAGCATGCGGGCCATCGTCACGATCATGATCTCCGAGGTCGAGACCCGCGTGATGTCGGACGCCACGCTCATGCCGGCACACTCGCGCGCACCGTTGCCTCCAACCAGTCTGCGAAGCCGGCATCCGAGCGGGCCGCCGCGGCATAGCTCGCAAGCGCCTCCTGATCCGCCGTATAGGTGTTGAAGAGCCCCACGGGCCAGGCGCCGTTCGGAGCTTCAGCGATGGCCGAGACATAGAGCGCCGGTATGGTGCCGGCGGCAATCTGCGGGTCGGCCATGAAGTCGGCGTCCTCGATCCGCTCGACCGAGACGAGGGTCTCGCGGGCGGCATGGGCCATCAGCATCATCTCGCGGCGGACGCCGATCCAGACGTTGCCGTGGCGATCCGCCTTCGGCGCGTGGAAGAGCGCGAAATCCGGCCGGATGGCGGGAAGCACGACGATGGGATCGCGCTTTCCGTCCTCCGCGAGCGGGTTCTCGATCACTTTCCAGTCGGGCCGCACCGTGAGAAGGTCCGAGCCGATGATGCCGCGCAGCGGAATGAACGGAATACCCTTTTCGGCGGCCTGCAATCCGCTGTGAATCGCGGGGCAGGTCGCCTCCCACATCTCGATCTCGCCCGACTTGATGGCCGCCACGAAGCGCGGCGGCAAGCCATGCTCACCAAGCGAAACCGCCGCCGCCTCGACGCGCGCCACGCAGCCGGCGCCAATCAGCATATCGACCTGGAAGCCGCCGGCCGGCACGCACACCACGTGGAGGTCACGCACGGGACGCGCCAGCAGATGGCGGACGACCGCCATGGCGCAGCCGGAATGGTCGGGCGGCAGCGCGATGCTGCACGCGTCGGGAATGCGCGCGGCAAGAGCCGCAGTCGACACGATCTCGGGTCCGGTCGAGGTCATAGCTGCCTCATGCTGGCTGGGTGGAGCGCCATATCGAGCGCCCGTGCGGCGAGAATAGACGACAACGCCGGCAACTCAAGCCGCGCGGTGCGCCGCCACGAGCGCCGAAAGGACGCGATCGGCGGCGGCCTCGTCATCGGCCGCACCCGGCGCCAGCGGATCGGGAGCTGAGAGCTTGTGCGCGAGCACCAGCCTAGCCAGATCGAGCCTGAGCGGCGCGCCGAGCGCTTTCCACTCGCGCACGTGCAGCGCGGCGCTGGTGATGTGATAGAGCGCGCTCGCCGCCCGCCGCGCATCCTCCTCGCGCTTCTCCTCCACGACCGTATCGACGAGCGCCAGCGTGCGCGCCAGGCAATCCTCCAGCCTCGCGGCAAGCTCGCCCGGCGCCTCCGCGATCATCGGCCGCAACTCGTCCGCCAGTGCCTCGTGCGCCCGCTCCTTGCGCGCGGCACGGATCACATCGAGCGCGATGATGTTGCTGGTGCCCTCCCAGATCGATCCGAGGTGGGAGTCGCGAACGAGGCGTGGCTCGATCCATTCCTCGATGTAGCCGGTGCCGCCACGCATCTCCATGCCATCGCCCGTCACCTTGCGCGCGTCGCGGCAGGCACGGAACTTGACGAGCGGCGTCAGGATGCGCCGGAGCCGCAGGGCCTTGGCATCCCCCGCATCGGCGGCATCCAGACAGGCCCCCGTATAGAAGCAGGTGCTGATCGCCTGTTCGGCCGGCACGATCATCTTGATGAGCTGGCGGCGTGCGAGCGGCAGCTCCACGATCGGCTTTCCGAAAGCTGCACGCCCCGTCGCGACCCGGATCGCTTCGTGGATGGCGCGGCGCATCATGCCCGCCGAGCGCACGGCGTTGGAGAGCCGCGACTGGTTGACCATCTCGGTCATCTGCTTGAAGCCCTGCGACAGCTCACCGACGAGATAGCCGACCGCGCCCTCGAGAATGATCTCACCGGACGCCATGGAGCGCGTACCGAGTTTGTCCTTGAGCCGCACGATCCGATAGGCGTTGGCGCTGCCGTCGGCGAGGCGGCGCGGCATCAGGAACAGGCCGAGCCCCCGGGTGCCCGGCGGCGCCCCCTCCGGACGCGCCAGCACGAGCGAGACGCCGGCGTCCACGTTCGAGCAGAACCACTTGTCGCCCCACAACCGCCAGTGATCGCCATTCTTGACGGCGCGCGTCTCGGTCGCGCCGACGTCGGAGCCCGCGAACCTCTCGGTCATGAACATGGCGCCCTGCAGCAGCTCGCTCTCCTCTTCTGCCAGCAGGCCCGGCAGATAGCGATCGAGCAGATCGGGAGCGGCGTACTTGCGGATCGTGCGCGTCAGGGAATCGGTCATGCTGACCGGGCAGAGCAAGCCGAACTCCGCCTGCGCGAAGAGATAGAACAGCGCGTATTTCGTCGTCGCCGAAAGCGGGGCGTTGCTGCCGAGCGCCGGCCGGTGCGAGAGCGCAGCCATGGCCAGATCGCCATAGGCGATCTTTTCCAGTTCGCGGTAAGCCGGGCTCTTGTCGAGGCTCTGGTGATCCTCACCCTGTCGCGACCTGAGCCGCAGCACGGGCGGCGACTTGTCGGCCGCATGCGCGAGATCGTCGAGATGCGTCGTGACGAGCCGGGCGAGCCGCTGGATATGCGGCTCCACGGCCGGCGCCTCGCCGGGCGGCAGATACAGCGCCAGCATCTGCCGGAGGGATGGGTCCGCCGCCAGCACGTCGAGCCCCCGGGTCTCCGGTTGCGGCATAGCGGCTGAGAGAGCGGTCAGGAGAGCAGCCGTCTCGGTCATGGCAGGACACCTCGGTTCGCCAGCGGCGGCCGCGGGTGCGGCCGCCAGGCGATTGTCTCCGAGACAACGGCGTCAGCGCAAGGGCCGGCGCGCTCCCTTCACGAGCCGCAGCGGCACGACTTGGCGTGAGCCGCACGGATATCGGCGATGCTGCCGAAGAACGACACGGAGACGGCCTTGTACTCGCGGCCGAACAGCTCGGCATAGGCCTGTGCCTCGAGCGTCCTGAGCGCTGCCAGCGACGATTGCACGATGGGTTTCGGCACGTCCTTGACCCACGCGCCGCCGAGCAGGGCCTTAGCCTCCGCGAGAGCCGCGAACGGCGAGGCCGCGTCAGCCACGGCGCGCGCCTTTTCGCTCGGCGAGAACAGCCCGGCGACATAGGCAATTTTCTGCACCAGCGGTGCGTCCGCGC
>JAGRKR010000584.1 GCA_020442225.1 Hyphomicrobiaceae bacterium
AGTTTCGCCGATCCGGTGGTCGGCGAGGAACGGCAGGCCGGCGAGCGAGATTTCGCTCTGCCAGCGCCAGTCGGGACCGGGCAGGCGGGCGCCGAGGAAGGCATGTGGCTCGCCGCCCTGCAGGGCGCGGTGCGCCTCTTCCGGCGCATTCCACAACGGCTCGAGACGCCACGGCAGAAACGGCAGCGCTGCCGGCACGCGTTCGCCAGACGGCCGGTGCGGCCACGAAACCGTGCGGCCCGTGACGTGAAGCGTGGCGGCCGCGGCGGCGAAGGACGTCCTGTCGGGCTGGCCGCGGTTGAGCGTCGAAACCGTGGTGACGGGAATGCCCCGCGCGCCGGCCACGCTCGCCGTCGGGCTTGACAGGGTGCGCGAGGGACCGAGTTCGACGAAGGTGCGCGCGCCGAGCGTCAGGGCGAGGTTCACGGCAGCGTCGAAGCGGACGGGCTGGCGCAGGTTCTGCCACCAGTAATCGGCGTCGAAGCAGCTTTGCAGGCGGCCGGTGACGGTCGAGATCACGGGCAGGCGCGGCGCCTGCCAGTCGAGCGCACCGACGGCGTCCTTGAAATGCGCCTCGCCGGGATCGAGCCAGCTCGAGTGCCAGGCGAAATCGAGGTCGAGGAGGCGCGCGAGGAGACCGGGATCGTGCCGTTCGAGCCGGGCGATCAGATCGACGATGGCAGCGCGTTCGCCCGATACGGTGACCATGTCGGGGGCGTTGAACGCGCCGATCTCGATGGAGCCGTCGCCCGGCAGGAAGTGGGCGAGCTCGTCGGCGCCCATGCCGATCGCGGCCATGCCGCCAATCCGCCGGATCTCGTGGCGGATGAGGCCGCGATGATTGACGAGGTGCGCCACGTCGGCGAGCGGGATGCCGCCTGCGAGATAGGCGGCCGTGACCTCGCCGAAGCTGTGGCCGATGACGATGTCGGGCTCGATGCCGAGCGCCTTCCAGGCCTCGGCCAGTCCCGCCTGAAGGCAGAACATCACGGCCGGCGTGATGGCGGCATCGTGCAGGCGGCTCTCGTGCTCGGCAGCTAGCAGGGCAGCGACCACGGACCAGCCGGCCCGGGGCGCGAACAGGTCGTCGAACCGCTCGACGAAATCGCGGAACACGGCGTGAGAGTGCAGCAGGTCGCGGCCCATGTTCCAGAACTGGCCGCCTTGACCGGTGCACGTGAACACGAGCGGCGACGGCGGAACAGCACGACCGACATGCAGCTCCGTGGCCGCACGCTTGTCGGCTTTCGGCCAGTCCCTTCCGTCGGCCAAGGCGAGGAGTTTGGCGCGCAGATCCTCCCCATGCGCCGCCAGCACTACTGCGCGGAACGCGTGATGGTCACGCTCGCCGGCGAGCCGGGCTGCCAGTGCTTCGACCGGTGTGCCGCTGAGCGGCGCGCCGGGCGTCAGCGCCTCCGCCAGCCGTCGCGCCCACGCCGCGAGGTGCTGCTGCGTCGGCGCCGACAGCGGCACGGGCACCAGCGCATCGGCGCGCGTCGCCTCGGCGTCTGCTGAGATCGAACGGGCCGCGTGCACAGGCGATGAGCGGGGCTTCGGCGGCGGTGCCAGCAGCGCGGCGGCGTTGGTGCCGCCGAAACCGAAG
>JAGRKR010000055.1 GCA_020442225.1 Hyphomicrobiaceae bacterium
AGCAACGACGGCTACCTGCTGCAGCACTTCAAGGAGCTGGGTGTGCCGGCGCTCGGCATCGAACCAGCGGCCAATGTCGCACGGCGTGCGATCGAGAAAGGCATCGAGACGCGGGTCGCCTTCTTCGGCCGGGCCCTGGCGTCGCAGATGATCGCCGCTAACGAGCGGGCCGATCTCGTCATCGGCAACAACGTGCTGGCGCAGGTGCCGGACCTCAACGATTTCGTCGCCGGCATCAAGATGATCCTGAAGCCGGACGGCGTCGCCACCCTCGAGTTCCCGCATCTCCTCCGGCTCATGGACGAGAACCAGTTCGACACGATCTATCACGAGCACTTCTCGTACTTCTCGCTGATCACCATCGCGCGCATGGCGGCACAGCATGGGCTGCGGCTGTTCGATGTCGAGCAGCTCGCGACGCACGGCGGATCCTTGCGCGTCTATCTCTGTCAGCCCGGTGCGGTGCACCCGACCGCGGCGCGCGTCGCGGCGCTCATCGACGAGGAGATCGCCCGGGGCCTCGAGGATCTCGCGACCTACGCCGCATTCGGCGCGCGTGTCGCCGAGACCAAACGACGGCTGCTCGCGTTCCTGATCCAGGCCAAGGACGCCGGCAAGCGCATCGTCGGCTACGGCGCGCCCGGCAAGGGCAATACGCTGCTCAACTACTGCGGAATCGGCGTCGACTTCCTCGATTTCACCGTCGACCGGAATCCCTACAAGCACGGCCGTTTCACGCCGGGCATGCACATCCCCATTCACCCCGTCGAGGCTCTCGACCAGGCGCGGCCCGACTACGTGCTCATCCTGCCCTGGAACCTCAAGGACGAGATCGTCCAGCAGATGCGCCATATCGGCGAGTGGGGCGGGAGATTCGTCGTGCCTATTCCGAGCGTGCATCTCATCGATCCGAGGGAGGCAGTATCGTGAAGGTGGTCCTCTTCTGCGGCGGGCTCGGCACCCGCATCCGCGAGTATTCGGAGAATGTCCCGAAGCCGATGATCCCGGTCGGCCATCAGCCGATCCTCTGGCATCTGATGAACTATTACAGCCGCCACGGGCACACCGACTTCGTGCTCTGCCTCGGCTACAAGGCCAACGTGATCAAGGAGTTCTTCCTCAACTACCAGCCCCACGCCTATGCCGACTGCGTCGTCTCGCGCCACGGGGCGAAGGTCGAGGTTCTCAGCGAGCCGATACGGGACTGGCGCGTGGCGCTGATCGATACGGGCATCTGGCGCAACATCGGCCAGCGGCTGTGGTTCGTGCGCGAGCACCTGAAGGACGAGGAGATCTTCCTCGCCAACTATTCAGACGGGCTTTCAGACGTCGACCTGACGGGCATGATCGAGACGTTCAAGAAGAGCGGCAAGATCGCGAGCTTCCTCGCCGTGCGGCCACCGCTGACCTATCACCTCGCGGACATCGACACGGACGGCCGCGTCAAGCAGTTCCGCTCGTCCGATCGTTCGGAGATCTGGATCAATGGCGGCTTCTTCATCTTCCGCCGCGAGATCTTCGATTTCATGCGCGACGGCGAGGAGCTGGTGCTGGAGCCGTTCAGCCGCCTGATCGCTGCCGACCAGCTTCTGGCCTTCAAGCACACGGGCTTCTGGCGCTCGATGGACACGCTGCGCGACCGTCAGATGCTCGAGGACCTCGTCGAGCAGGGCAACATGCCCTGGGACGTCCGCCCGGAGAGTATCGACGCCGAGCGCACGGATGTCCTCGTCGCGGGCCACCAGCCAGCATGATGCCCGTTCCCCTCGTTCAGCCGGGCGGCAGCTACTCCGTGCTCTGTCTCGGGGCCCACTCGGACGATATCGAGATCGGCGCCGGCGGCACGCTGCTCGGCTGGATCGCCTCCGGCGCCAGGCTCGACGTGACCTGGTGCGTGCTGAGTGCGCCCGGCGCCCGCAAGAGCGAGGCGCACGGCTCCGCTGCGACGCTGCTGGAGGGCGCGCGCGCAAGCCGCCTCGTGCTTCAGGAGTTCAAGGACAGCTACTTCCCCTTCGAGGGGGCGGCCATCAAGGACTGGATGGCCCAGCTCGCGCGCGAGGTGTCGCCCGACATCATCCTCACGCACAGGCGTGACGATGCACACCAGGATCACCGCGAGGTATCTCGGCTCACCTGGAACGCTTTCCGCAACCACGTGATCCTCGAGTACGAGATTCCGAAGTGGGATGGCGACCTCGGCCAGCCCAATGCCTACGTGCCGATGACGGCCGCGATGCTGGAGCGCAAGCTGGCCCTGCTCGAGCGTCACTTCGCCAGCCAGCGCTCGAAGGATTGGTTCGACGCCGAGACGTTCCGCGGCCTCGCCCGCTTGAGAGGCATGGAGTGCCGCGCCCCCGAGCGCTACGCCGAGGCCTTCTGGTTGCGCAAGCTTGTGGTGGGCTAGAGATGCGAGAGATCGCGCTGTTCTTGCCCGCGTAGCTGCCGACGAAACTCCTCGACTTTGGCGGCTACGCGTGCGGAGAGCGTTGCGCGCGCTGCCTGCATGCACGCGAACTGAAGTTTCAATCGCTCGACATTGAGCGTCTCCACGTGCTGGCAGAAATCGCCGAGGCCGACGGCTTCCTGCAACTCGTCGTGCTTGGCCGCGTAGCCGAGCGAGATCACCGGTTTTCCCACGCGAAGCGCGCAGACGACGTTGTGGTAGCGCGTGGCGACGACGATATCCGTGTCGCTCAACTGCCGCATCAGATCGTGCAGCGAGCTGGCGGGATCGCTGACGAGCGCACCCGCACGTGGCGTGCCACGGGTCAGCGCCACACCGACGCGTTGGGCGACATCCGAGACCGCGCCGGCATCCGATCGCTCGCCGATCACCAGGCGCACCGCGTGGCCTTGCTCGATGAGCCAGCCGACGAAGTGCGCCATCTTCGCGATATAGGCGTCATAGATGTCGTCGCCATTGGCGGCGGAATGCGTCCAGCCGCGGTAGGCCATGATCCCGATGCCGACCACGAGCGGATGCGATCCCGTACGCACCGGTGACGCCGCCGGAGCGGGCAGTCTGAAAGCGATGTCCGGCACCACGGGATCGCGCGAGACGTCGAGCCCGATGCTCGCCATGTAGCGCCGCGAGGCTGGATCGCGATACGAGCGGAAACTGGCGAGGCGGGCGGCCCACAACATGAAGCGGCGGCTGACAGGGTGGGTGATGGGGCCGGCACCGATGCACACCAGCAGCAAAGGCCGACGCGCCAGCCGCGCGGCGACCGACCACCTGAGAAGCGCATAGGGCATGGCGTGCCACGCCTCGCGAAAATCGTCGAGGATGCCGGTTCCAGGCACGATGACGACATCGAAGCGCCGCATCGTCCGGTAGGCCTCGAGGAAGCTGGCGAGGCGTCGCGCATTGCCGAGCGTCAGCAGATTGGCGAGGCGTGCCGCCGACGACTGGAATTCGGCGCCGCGCAGTTGCAGGCCCTCGATGCCGTGCGCGCTCCGGGCGATGTCGGGTGCCCAGCAGGCGCAGGCGATCTCGGCCGCGGGGTAGGCCTCGCGCAGAAAGTCGAGCATCGCCTCGAGCGAGCCTTCATTGCCGAGGTTGTGCGAGCCGAAGTTGCCGAGCAGGAGGATGCGGCGGGCGTTTTTCGCACGCGTGCTCGCGCAGGCGTCCTCGTCCGCGAAGGCCGAGGCGTGAAGGTCCGGCACGGCGCCATTTTCGCTGCGTGGAGCTGTCACATGTCCCTCCGCGCTTGCACTCGCGGAGCCTGCGCGTGGCGCGCCGCGTTCATTCTGCCGCCGTCGCCATCGGCTGGTTGTAGGCCCGGTAGACCGTCTCGGACGGTCGGCCGACGAGATAACGCTCGCACCCGTCGTCAAGGGCGCGCGCATAGACACCGAGCGCGCCGTCGATCGCCTCGATGGTGCGATCGACGTCCTCAGCCTGATGGGCGTAGCTGACGACCAGCGACGGCATCAGCACGCCGCGGCGGATCGTTTCCTGCAGAAGCAACGTGCGGAAAGCCTGCGACGGCCGCCGCTCGGCATCGAGCGCGGCATAGAACAGGCAGCTCGCGCGGCCGATCACCTTGACGTGCGCATCGAGGTCATGGCGCGAGATTGCCTGCTGCATGCCCTGCCGCAGTCGCTCACCCATGGCGTGCAGATGCTCGATGACCGGCTCGTTGCCATAGATCGCCATCGTGGCCATGGCCGCCGCCAGCGCGTGCGTTTCCGCGCCATGGGTCGTCGACAGCAGGAATACGCGCGGCTTGTCCCAGTGGTCGAGGCCGCCGAGCCGCATCAGCTCGCGCCGGCCGGCGAGTGCCGACACCGCGAAGCCATTGCCGAGCGCCTTGCCGAAGCACGAGAGGTCCGGTGTCACGCCGTAGAGCTTCTGCGCACCGCGCGCGTGCCAGCGGAAGCCCGTAATCATCTCGTCGAAGACGAGCACGACGCCATGCGCTGCACAGAGCGCCTTCAGTCCCTCGAGATAGCCAGGGGGAGGGTCGTCGGTGCGCGCGGGCTCGAGGATGAGGGCGGCGATCTGCCCCTTGTGACGCTCCAGCAGGGCGCCGGTTGAGTCGAGGTCGCCGTACGGGAAGGATCTGGTCAACTGGCGCACGGCCTCAGGCACGCCGGCGTTGACGGGCGTCGTCCCCATGAACCAGTCGTCGGTCGAGAAGAACGGATGGTCGGCGCAAATGGCGACGAGGTCGCGCCCCGTATAGGCGCGGGCGAGGCGGATCGCAGCGGACGTCGCGTCCGAGCCGTCCTTGCAGAACTTCACCATCTCGGCGGTGTCGATCAGGCTGAGAAACTGCTCGGCGCACGCCACCTCGATCGTACTCGGGCGCGTGAAGTTGCTGCCGTTGGCGAGCTCCTCCTTCACGCGCGCAACGACCGCTGGATAGGCATGTCCGAGGCCGACCGCGCGGTTGCCCATGCCGTACTCGATGAAGGTGTTGCCGTCGGCATCCCAAACGCGACAGCCTTGCCCGCGCACGATGAACCCGGGCGCCTCGATCGGATACTGGTCATCGCCCTTCGCGTAGGTGTGGCAACCGCCGGGAATGAGCCGGTGGGCGATGGTGCGCAGGCGGCGACTCGTATCGAAAGTATTGGATGCTGACATCTGCTGGGCTCCTTGCTGGCCGCTCGGGTCCGTGCCGTTCGTGTCGGCCCCGCGCTACCGCTCTCAAACAAGCTTCCCCGATGATGCCGAACCGCCGCAATCAATCCGGAGGGCTAGGTATGGCAGCAGGATACCTCTTTGGATCGTGCATCCGCCCACGCGCGCGCCAGGCGCTGCACACGCGACAAGCAGCGCGCGGCGAGGCTACGCCGTACGGCGGATCTCCGGGGCCTCGAACGGCGGGGGTGCGCCGTTGCGACGCCGACAAAGGACGGAT
>JAGRKR010000585.1 GCA_020442225.1 Hyphomicrobiaceae bacterium
TCGATTTCGCCTATGCCGTGCACACCGATGTCGGCAACTCCTGCGTGGGCGCGCTGGTGAATGGGCGCCAGCGTCCGCTGATCAGCTCGCTGCGCAACGGCGACGAGGTGGAGATCATCACCTCCAAGGCCCAGACGCCGCCCGCCGCCTGGGAACGCATCGCGGTGACCGGCAAGGCGCGTTCGGCGATCCGGCGTGCCTCGCGTGAGGCGCTGCGGCGGCAATATTCCGAGCTCGGCCGCCGTCTGGTCGCGACCGCCTTCGAACGGGCAGGGGCCGGCTATACCGACGACCTGCTGAAGAAGGGGCTGCACCGCCTCACCCAGAAATCGGTCGAGGAGGCGCTCTCTGCCGTCGGTCGCGGCGAATTGTCGACGGCAGACGTGGTGCGCGCCGTGCTGCCGGGCGCGACGCTCTCCGAAGCCGCGCAGCACCCGCATCGCTCGCGCAACCGCCTGGAGCGGCCGGCCGCCGACGAAGGCTGGTTCAATCTGACCAAGGTCATCGGGCTCAAGTTCCGCTGGCCCGGCCGCAGCCACGGCGACGCCGCGCCGACCGGCCAGGGCGTGCCCATCCGGGGCGTCAAGGGCGACGTCCCCGTGGAGTTCGGCGAGAGCGGGGCCGTGCCCGGGGATCGCATCGTCGGCATCATGACGCCGGGCACGGGCATCCGCATCTATCCCATCCACTCGCCCAAGCTGACCGAGTACGACGAGCAACCCGAGCGCTGGATCGACGTCACCTGGGACATCGACGAGAATTCGATGGATCGGTTTCCGGCGCGAATCACGGTAAGTGCGAAGAACGAGCCGGGAAGTCTCGCGCAGATTGCACAGGTGATCGGCGAGGCCGGCGGCAACATCGACAATCTGCGGATGGTCGAGCGGGGGGCCGACTATACGGAGATGATGATCGAGCTCGAGGTCTGGGACCTCAAGCACTTGAACGAGATCATCGCGGGGCTCAGGGCGAAGCCCATGGTCAACCGCGTCGAGCGTCAGTTCGAGTAGCCGATTCGTAATCCCCTGGCGTAGCGGCGGCGTGTTTGGGGCCGGCGGCGCGTATTGTCCTTTCTCACGGATGCGTTAAATCTGCAGTGGTGGTGGGTGGGTGCTGCCGCGTCCGACGCTCGAGGGAGACTTCGAGGCCTGTCGAGACCGCGCGGGGCTCATGCTTGGGGGAATGAGACGGCATGCTGTTCAGGCAGCGCAGGCGCGCTCCGCTGAGCCAACGCGTACAGAATTCGTTCTGGCCGCGCTGCGGCTGGCGACGCACCGCGCGTTATCGTGCGCTGCGGATGACGCGGCTGCGGGGCTCGGCGCATGCCATCGCGCTCGGTTTCGCCGTCGGCGTCTTCACGGCTTGCACGCCCTTTCTCGGTTTGCAGATGCTCTCGGCAGGGCTTCTCGCCTGGCTCATGGGTGGCAGCATCGTCGCCTCGTTTCTCGGTGGCTGGATCGCCAATCCGCTCACCGTTCCTCTCATCTGGCTCAGCTCCTATCACATCGGCATGGCGATGCTCGGCCAATCCGGCCGTTTCGAGTCCGGCCAGTTCCGCGAGGGCTTCGCCCGGCTCTGGCAGGCGCTCTGGGAGAGGTCGCCGGACGTGCTGCAGGCCGCCATGGAAGTGCTGTTCCCGGTTCTCAAGCCGATGTCGATCGGTTGCGTGCCGCTCGGCCTGCTGCTCGGTGGGCTCTTCTACATCCTGGTCCGGCGCAGCCTGGAGGCCTATCAGATGCGGCGTCCCCACGGTGAGCCCCAGCTCGAGGGCGTTCGCCTGCGACCGCTCCGGCTCAGGCCCTCGCACCCGACGCTTCTTTGACCATGCGCGGCGGAGCCGACTTGCGCGGCGGGCGCAGCCTGGGGCAGGATGCTGGGCATCAATGACCGCAGCAGGTTTTCCAGAACAGCCATGGCACAGCACCGTGATGCTCGCTATCTGCGCTTGGGCGTAAACATCGATCATGTCGCCACGATCCGTAATGCGCGCGGCGGTCGGCACCCCGACCCGTTGCGCGCCGCGCATCTCGCCATCGAGGCCGGCGCCGATGGCATCACGGCGCACCTGCGCGAGGACCGCCGCCACATCTCGGACGAGGACATCACCCGCCTCAAGAACGAGCTGACACGCCCGCTCAATTTCGAGATGGCGGCAACCGACGAGATGCTGGCCATCGCCATGCGCCACCTGCCCCACGCCTGCTGCCTCGTGCCCGAGAAGCGCGAGGAGCGCACGACGGAGGGCGGGCTGGACGTGATCGGCGGGCGTGATCACCTGGCTCCGTTCGTGCAGACGCTCCGGGCGGGCGGGATGCGCGTCTCGCTGTTCATCGAGCCGGCGCGAGACGCCGTCGAGGCGTCGGCCCGGCTTGGCGCCGACGTGGTCGAGCTTCACACGGGCCGGTATTGCGAGCGCGCCCTCGAGAACGACGCCAAGGGCCTGGCGGTGGAGCTGACGCGCCTGAGCGAGGCGGCCCGCCTCGCCGATTCCCTCGGCCTCGAGGTGCATGCCGGCCATGGCCTCACCTTCAACACCGTCGGCGCCGTCAGCCGCATCCCCGAGGTGGTCGAGCTCAACATCGGACATTTCCTGATCGGCGAGGCGATCTTCGGCGGCCTGCATTCCGCCATCCGGCGCATGCGCAGTCTGATGGACGAAGCGCGCACGCTCGTCAGCGGTGTGCGCACCGCCTGAAAGGACCGCAGATGATTCTCGGGCTCGGCAACGATCTCATCGACATCCGCCGCATCGAGAAATCGATCGAGCATTTCGGGGAGCGGTTCCTCGATCGCGTGTTCACCGAGACCGAGCGGCGCAAGTCGGATCGCCGGCTGTTGCGGGCGGCGTCCTATGCCAAGCGCTTCGCGGCCAAGGAGGCCTG
>JAGRKR010000586.1 GCA_020442225.1 Hyphomicrobiaceae bacterium
CCGAAGATGACGGCGCCCGCGTGCGCCTCCAGCGTCTCGGGCAGCGGGTCGCCGTAGCGCGGCTTGCGGATATCCAGCGGATAGCCCTGTTCCCGCAGCCAGCGGCCGATGTGCCCCGGCGTGGAGTGGGGCTGATGCAGCACCACGACCACGGGCTTCTTGGGCGGCGTGGAGGCGTCGCGAGCCGGCGACCGATGCCCGCCCGAAGGTGCGTCTTCCGTCAGTCTCGCGTCAAACATCCGTTTTTCCCTCGTCGCGCCGACGGAACAGAAAACCGATGACCGGCAGCAAGAGCAAGTGCGGCAGCATACGCATTCCCAGTGCACTCACCTCATTCAATACACCGACAACCTTGACTCGTCGCCCCATCATGTAGGCTCTCAACGCCGATCTTGCCACCGTACGTGCGCTGTAGACCGGTATGCACCACAGGTAGAAACTGGCGTCCGAACCCATCTTGGCGTGGAATCCGGTCGCCACCGGCCCCGGCACGAGCGCCATGACGCGCACGCCCTGCCCGGCCACCTCATGCCTCACCGCCTCCGTCAGCGAGAGCACATAGGCCTTACTTGCGAAATAGAGGGCCGCCCAGGGGCCGGGCGCATAGCAGCCGAGCGAGGTGACGTTGATGACCCCGCCGCGGCCGC
Source organism: Hyphomicrobiaceae bacterium (assembly GCA_020442225.1). Next base: position 648 of record JAGRKR010000586.1, read on the forward strand.
GCAGCACCATATCCGGCAGGAAGCGGTGCGTCAGCTCGCTCAACGACGCGACGTTCAGCTCGACGAGGCGGCGCATGTCCTGCCGGTCCATGGACGTGAAGGCGCCGCTCAGGCCGATTGCGGCGTTATTGACGAGGACGTCGACGTAGGCCCCGAGCACATGCACGCGCTCGGCCAGGATGGCGCCGGCCTCCGCATGCGTGAGATCGAGGGCCAGCGTCTCGACGCGCCCCCCGTGCTCGCGGCGGATCGCCTCTGCGGCGCGCTCCAAAGACGCCTCCTTGCGTGCCACGAGCAGAAGCGCATGCCCACGCCGCGCCAGCTCGCGCGCCAGCTCGAGGCCGATGCCCTCGGAGCCGCCGGTCACGACGGCCAGCGCTTGCCGGCCGGCGAACGCATCGTGCCCCTGCTGCGGTCGCCACTTGCGTCGCAACCAGGCATCGATAAGGGCGTGCATCATGCGTTATTCTCATCCTCGCTGGGGGGACATGTGCGAACCGGGCAGCCCACAGAGCACAACGCCCCGGCAGGTGCTCGGCGAAGGAGACAGGAAAATGACGGCGCATGCCATCCAACTCACTCGCACGCTCGTTCAAATTCCCACGATCAACCCGCCGGGCAACGAACTCGCAGCCGCACAGCACCTCGGCGCCGTCCTGGAGGATGCGGGCTTCTCCACAGAGCTCGTCGCCATGGGGGAAGGACGCGCCAACCTCGTTGCCCGCATCGGCGGCGTGAGCGACACCCCGCCGCTCGCCTTCACCGGCCACATCGACGTCGTGCCGCTCGGTGCGGCCGCCTGGAGCATGGACCCCTTCGGCGCCGAGACCGCGGACGGAAAGCTCTATGGCCGCGGCAGCTCCGACATGAAGAGTGGCGTCGCCGCCTTCGTCGCGGCGGCCGTCGAGCTGGCCCCGCGGCTGGCGCATAGCCCAGGTCTGCTCCTCGTCATAACCGCCGGCGAGGAAACCGGCTGCGAGGGCGCCTTCCATCTCGCCCGCACCCGCCCCGAGCTGCTGGACCGCGCCGGCGCCCTCATCGTCGCCGAGCCGAGCTCGAACCGGCCGCTCGTCGGCCACAAGGGCGCCTTGTGGCTCAAGGCGTTGAGCCTCGGCGTCACCGCCCACGGCTCGATGCCCGACAAGGGCGACAACGCCGTCTATAAGGCCGCTCGCGCCGTCGGCCGCCTCGAGAGCTTCGACTTCAACGTGGCGAGACATCCGGTCATGGGACCGCCGACGCTCAACGTCGGCTGGCTGCACGGTGGCATGAACATCAACTCGGTGCCCGACCGCGCCGAGATCGGCATCGACATCCGCACCATCCCCGGTCTGGCGCACGACAGGCTCGTCGAGGCCCTGGCCAGCCTGCTGCGGGATGAGGCCAGCATCGACCGCCTGCTCGACGTAGAGGGGATCTGGACCACGCCGGACCACCCCTGGGTCGAGGAGGTGTTCGCGGCGGTCAAGGACATCACAGGCCAACCCGCGGAGGTTGCGGCTGCCAGCTACTTCACCGACGCCTCGGCCTTGGCCCCTGCGCTCGGAGGCCCGCCGACGATCGTGCTCGGCCCGGGTCCAGCCCACATGGCGCATCAGACGGACGAATACTGCGAACTCGACCGCATCGACGAGGCACGGGCGATCTTTTCCCGGCTCATTGCAGGCTGGTGCGGGCTTTAGCCCGCCCCTCCGCCGCTGGTGTGGCCCGCGCGCACTAGCAACCCCCCGCACAGGGCTGCCGGCGCCCCCGGATTGCCTGCGTCCGGCGTGGTCGGCAAACCACCCGGGCCGCCCCCCGGCCGCACTTTCCGTCACTCAGGCCGTTGTTGGCGCGCCACAAGATGTGGCAACGCCAGCACCCTCATGCCACCACACCTTGTATGCCATGTCCGCCCCTGTGGAAAAATGAGCGGGGAAAACGTCGATTCTCCGAGACAGCCTTTCATATGAATCTCGTTAGTTGGCGAGCCCCATCGCCAAGCCCCGCACTAGGGACATGAAAAAGTTAACAGATTCCAACGAATCATTTACGGTCCGCTTTCGAGGCTCCACGTTAGCGGCGTTCTTCGGGCGTCGCCGGTCTCTGGGGATAAGTGCAACGAGACACGGATGATTGGAGATCATCCGATCGTGTCACCCCGGACACACCAGTCGTCGATGTGGAGACGGTCGGTCTGCAACACTCCAGTCGGTCGATACGTCATCGACCATCAACACACCGGAGCCTGCAGAGCAAAAAGCCGACTGGACGACCTATGCGTTCGCAGGCCACCACGGCCTTCGATTAGGCCCTCGCAAGTCTCGCGTCAGACCGCCATCCGTCCCAACCGTGGGGCGGAGCATTTTTTGGAGGGGGCAATGAAACATGCTCTGGGCTTGTTAGGCGTACTGGCAGCCGGTGTGCTGCTAGCCGTATCTGCTGCCATGAACTGGAGGTTCGGGCTGCAGTTGGGAAAAACCGAATTCGACGGCCAGATCTATGGTGCGGCCAGCGCGGCGGCGGACTGCCTCAAAGCGCTCGTACCATTCTTCTTGTTTGCTTCCATACGCAACAAGATGTGGTCGCAAGCAGCGGCGTCGGCCCTCGTCTGGGTGGTCTGCACCGCTTACTCGCTCACCTCGGCCCTTGGCCACGCCGCGCTGAACCGTCAGGATACGACGGGCGCCCGTGCCGTCCAGGCTGCTGTCTATAAGGACATGCGCGCCGAGTTGAAGCGGTCGGAGGAGAAGCTGGCGTGGATACCCCAGCACCGTCCGGCCATGACTGTCCAGGCCGGCATGGACTCGCTCAAAACCGAGCGAGCCTGGGCGTGGAGCAAAGGCTGCACCGAAGTCAAGGGAAAGAGCACGCGCGAGCTGTGCCAGAAGTACCATGGCCTTGCTGCAGAGCTGGCCGCGGCCGACCAGGCGCGGAAACTCGATCAGCGCATCAGGGAGCTGAGGACGCAACTCGCCACTGGCACCACGGGCACCGCGGTCGCATCCGCTGACCCTCAGGCTGCTGTTCTGGCGAAGATTGCCGGCCTGGTATTCCCGACGGTGCGCGTCGAGGACGTGCAGATGGCGCTGACGGTCTTCATCGCGCTGCTGCTCGAAATCGGCTCCAGCTTCGGTATGTACGTCGCCTTCTCGCAGTGGCGCATCTATGACCACCGTGCCGAGGCCGTGCCTGCCGTCGTGCCTAACGTGACCGTCGCTACGGCTGTCCAGCCGCCCGTGACCGTCGCTCCGCCCATAGCTGCACCGCCGGTCGTACCGGCCAAGCCAAAGGTAACTGCCAATGACAATCGAAGCCAACTCAAGCTGGTTGCACCCGAAAGCGATGTCGAGAGGTTCCACAAGGACCGCATCCAGACCGCCGAGAACTCCAGCCTGACAGCAATGGCACTCTACGAGGACTACTGTGCATGGTGCGAAGAGCAGAACAAGGAGCCGCTTGCACTTCCGACTTTCGGTCGACAGTTCGGTGAACTCGGTGTGGAGAAGGCGAAGGTCGCCGGACGCATCCGCTACATGGGCATCAAGCTGAATTCAGGCCTCGATTACGACGAGGAGGACAAAACACCCGCCCGATCGGTTGCCTGAAGTCCAGCGTAAAAGTTTGGCGCCTTTAGCCCAGAGCGCCAAAAGGAGGAGCGGAGCATCGCGAGAGCGATGCCCGCTCCCAGCTCTCGGGGAAGGTC
>JAGRKR010000056.1:0-2762 GCA_020442225.1 Hyphomicrobiaceae bacterium
TTGGCCTTGATGGTGCCGGTGATGACGTCGACGCTCGGGCGCTGCGTCGCCATGATCAGGTGGATGCCGGCCGCTCGCGCCATCTGTGCGAGGCGCTGGATGTTGCCCTCGATCTCCTTGCCCGCGACAATCATCAGGTCGGCGAACTCGTCAACCACGACGACGATGTGCGGCAACGGCGAGAGATCAAGCTCCTCCGTCTCGTAGACGGCCTCGCCGCTCGCCCGGTCAAAGCCGGTCTGAACGGTTCGACGCAGCGTTTCGCCCTGTCTCTGGGCATTGCGCACACGCGCGTTGAAAAACTCCAGGCTGCGCACGCCGAGGCTCGCCATGCGCTTGTAGCGCTCCTCCATCTCGCGCACGACCCAGTCGAGGGCGGCAACGGCCTTCTGCGGCTCGATCACGACCGGCGCCAGCAGATGCGGGATGCCGTTGTAGACCGACAGCTCGAGCATCTTCGGATCAATCATGATGAAGCGGCACTGCGCCGGCGTCAGCCGATAGAGCAGCGACAGGATCATGGAATTGACGCCGACGGACTTGCCCGAGCCGGTCGTGCCCGCGATCAACAGGTGCGGCATACGCGCGAGGTCCGTCACCACGCAATCGCCGTTAATGGCTTTGCCGAGCGCCAGGGGAAGCTGGGCATCGCTGGCCTTGAAGGCTTCGTGCTCGAGGATTTCGCGGAGATAGACGGGCTCGCGCCGCACGTTCGGCAGCTCGATGCCGATGACGTTGCGACCGGGCACGACGGCGATACGCGCGGAGTGCGCGCTCATCGAGCGGGCGATATCGTCGGCCAGCGCGATGACCCGTGCCGCCTTGATGCCACGCGCCGGCTCGACCTCGTAAAGGGTTACGACCGGTCCCGGACGCACGTTGCGGACTTCGCCCTTGATGCCGAAATCGGCAAGCACGTCCTCGAGCAGGCGGGCGTTGCCGCGCTGGACCGCCTGGGTGAACTCGGGGCCGGGCTTGGCGGCGCTCGGGCGCTTCAGCAATTGAAGGGACGGCAGGCGGAAGGTCGGCTCGGCGCTGCCACGCGCTGACCAGCCAGAAAGAAGGCCGCCAGGCTTCTTGCCGGCCGGCGGGACGGCCCTGCTCTCTTCGGCGCCGCCCGAGACGTTGTCGGGCGCAAAGCGCTCGGCGATGCTGCGGCTGCTGCTGTCGGTTGCATCGTCGAAATCCGTGTCCCGTCCGCCGGGCGGCCGCACCGGGCTCTGCTCGTCGGCTCCATCGACCGGCCTCTCGCCGCTGCCACGGGGCGGAGACTGAGGACGGGCGCCGGCGGTCATGGGGCCGAACGCGCGCGGCGCCACGAGCTCCGGGTCACGCTGGCGGCCGTGCGACGGCGCCCGAGGCTGGCGCGGCTGCGTCTGCCACAGAAGCGCGATCTCACGACGCGTCAGGCCGAGCGACGTGATCAGCGCCACGATGCCCGCCGCGAACAGCAGCGCGCCAGCGAGCGTACCCGCACGGCCGTAGCCGAGCCCCGGCAGGATGTTGGAGACAAGACCATAGGCGATATCGCCGAAGATGCCGCCGAAGCCATGTTGCAGCGGCCAGGTCCCCGCCGTCGGCAGGGACGAGAAGGCTCCGGAGATGGCGATGACGGCGACCGGCAGCAGGGCCAGCTTCAGGCGCAGGCGGGCAACGCACTCGCGCGCGGCCAGGGCGATGCCCCAGGACGCCAGCGGCAGAAACAGCAACACGGCCCCGAGGCCGAAGCACTGAAGCAGAATGTCGGAGCTGATGGCGCCGATGGGACCGAGCAAATTGCGCGCCGCACGGCCCGTGGCATTGGACAAGCTGGGATCGGTCACGGACCAGGTCAGCAGAGCGAGCCAGCCGCACACGGCCAGCACGACGAGCCCCGCGCCGATCAGGCGCGCACTCCAGCCTTTGAGCTGATCCTCGACGGCATCCGGCAACAACTTTGCCGACCGTCCGGCACTTTCAAACGCCATTTTACGCTACGGACTCAAACCAGGGTGGCGACTATCCTCTCGAGCCCTTGCCTCGTCGTCGGCGCGTCCTGGACCAGTGCAACCCGGATGTAAGCAGAACCCGGATTTCCATCGGTGCCACTACCGCGCGTAAGGTAAGCGCCCGGTAGGACTTTGACACCACAGCGTTTCCAGAGGGTTACCGTGGCGGTCTCGCCGCCGCCAAAACGGCTCGCATCGAGCCATATGAAAAAGCCGCCACCCGGCCGGACATAGCCGAAGCGACCCCCCAGTATGCGGTCTGCATCGTCGAATTTCTGGCGATAGAGCGCCCGACTGGCCTCCACATGCGCCTCGTCGCGCCAGATCGCGGCGGCGGCATGTTGCACGGGCAACGGCACTTGCGGAGCCGTCACGGCCCTGAACTGCGAGAGCAGTGCGATGAACTCGGGATCACCGGCGGCCAGGCCCATCCTCAGGCCGGGCAGATTGGAGCGCTTCGACAACGAGTTGTAGACGATGACGTTGGCGAACCCCTCGCCCATCTCGGCGGCGACCTCGAGCGCGCCCGGCGGTGGCTCCCGCGTATAGACCTCGGAATAGCATTCGTCGGCGAACAGCATGAAGCCGTGCCGGCGCGCCAGCCCGATGGCGCGGGCGAGATAGGCCTTGTCGGCGACGGTGCCCTGGGGATTGGCCGGCGAGCACAGATAGAAGGCGATCGTGCGCGACAGCAGCTCCGGGTCCGACTCGAGCGCGTCGAGATCGGGCAGGAATCCCGTGTTGTGCGTCGCACCGAGGTAGACGGGCTCGGCG
>JAGRKR010000056.1:2840-6407 GCA_020442225.1 Hyphomicrobiaceae bacterium
GCCGGCCGCGTCACCATCCGCCGACGCTCGCGGGCGGGGAAAATGCCCGAGAACAGCCCTTCGCGCGAGCCGGCGATGGCGATCACGTGCCGCATGGGATCGAGCCGCCCATCGAGCCGGTAGCGCCGCTCGAGCCAGTCGGCAATGGCCCGGCGGAGATCGTCGCTGCCGGCGTTGGGTGGATACTTGCCGAAATCGGCGGCGGCCTCGTTGATCCGTTCCATCAGGAAGCTCGGCATGGCGTGCTTCGGCTCGCCGATGGTCATGTCGATCGGCGCAGCGCCGGGCTGCAGGCCGTCGAGCAGGTCGCGCAGCTTGACGAACGGCGAGACGATGGAGCCGAGCGAGTTGTCGGAACCCGTTGATGTGTTCATGCTGATCTCATCCGCCGGATCGGTGGGTGCCACTCATTGGCGGATGCCATTAGCAGGCCTGCTGCCCCGAGGCCACCGAATCCGACGGCGGGCCCCCGCGCCTGGCCCGGCGGGACAGGCGCTTGCCCACCCACCGGGCTGATGTCGCGAGGCCCGACACCGCCTTCGACGCCTCAGTCAACGATCGATTGCCAGACGAGCGCGCGCACGAGCTCGCGGTGATACTGGCGGATGGCGCCAGGGGCCTGGGCCATGAAGACCAGAACGAGCTGTTCCTTGGGATCGATCGTGAAATAGGTGCCATAGGCACCCGCCCACGTGTAATCGCCCGCCGAGCCGATCATTCCCGCCACGCCGTCACCACGCCTGACCGCGAAACCGAGCCCGAAGCCGTAGCCCTGCATGGCGACGGAGGTGCGCCCGACGTTGTTCACGATCTCCGGACCGAGGTGGTCGGAGGTCATCAGTGTGACGGTTCGACGGCCGAGGAGCCGCTTGCCGTCCAGGCTGCCGCCGTTGAGCAGCATCTGGGCGAAACGCACGTAGTCGGCGGTCGAGGAAAGCGCGCAGCCACCGCCACACTCGAATTTGAGGGGTTTGCCGCTGGCATGCAGCACGAACTGCGGCTTGCCATTGATCGGGTCCTTCGGCAACGCCAGCGCATAGCGCGCCTTCTTCTCGGGCGCCAGCACGAAGCTCGCCTCCGACATGGCGAGCGGGATCCAGATGCGCTCCTTCAGGAATTCGCCGAGCGTCTTGCCCGAGACCTTCTCGACGATGAGACCGAGCACATCGGTGGAGAGGCCGTAGTCCCAGACGGTGCCGGGCTCGTACAGCAGCGGCGCCTTGCCGAGTGCGGCCAGGAACTCCTCCCGCGTCATCGTCATGCCCGAGGTCGACGACGAGCGCGGATAAAGCTTGTGGACAGCCGTCGTGCCGCGACCGCCGTAAGTGATGCCCGAGGTGTGGCGCAGCAGATCCTGGATCGTAGGCTGACGCTTCGCAGGCACGCGCTCGATCGTCTCCTTACCTGCGGCATCTTTCTTGATGACGCCAACCTGCCGGTCAGCGAGCAGCGGCAGATGCTTCCCGATGGGGTCGGAGAGCATCAGCCGTCCCTCTTCGTAAAGCATCATGATCGCCACGGAGACCATGGGCTTCGTCATCGAGGCGAGCGAGAACAGAGCGTCGGTGCGCAGCGGCTCTTTCTTGCTCTTGTCGCGATAGCCGATGGCCTTGAAGTAGGCGAGCTTGCCGCGCCGGGCGATAGCAACGACGGCGCCCGGCAGCCGGTCCTGCGCAATTTCGCGCTGCAGGGCCTCCTCGATGCGCGCGAGGCGCTCCTTCGACAAGCCGACTGTTTCTGGATCGGCGACGGGAAGCGGTGACTTGGCAACCGCGTCCGCCTTCGCCGGCACACTCGCCACGACGGCCGCCGCAAGCACGGCCGCGCCTGCGAGCAAAGCTCCAAGCGTCCTTGGCATGGGTCCTTTCCTCCACTCTCGTTTTGATGCTTTTTTCTTTTTGGTGCGGCCCCGACAGGTTTGGCCCCGCCGAGCCCGATGTCGTCAGTCGGTGATCGCCTGCAGAACCAGTGCGCGCAGCAGTTGGCGGTAGCGCAGACGAATCTGCCCCGGCGCCGCAGCCATGAAGACGGTGCAGAGCTCCTCCGCCGGATCGACCCAGAAGTACGTGCCGTAGGCGCCCGACCAGTAGTAGTCGCCCTTCGAGCCGTGCAAGCCCGCCACCCCCGTCTGCATGCGCACGGCGACGCCGAGCCCGAAGCCGTAGCCGACACAGGCGGCGTCCATCGTGGTGATCCGATTGACGACGTGGCTGCCGAGATGATCGGCGGTCATGTAGTCCACGGTCTTGCGGCCGAGGTAGCGCTGGCCGTCGAGCTCGCCGCCACGGCGCAGCATCTCGAGGAAGCGCATGTAGTCGGCGGCCGTTGCGACCATGCCGCCGCCGCCGCTCTCGAACTTGAAGCTCTTGCCCGTCGCATGATGGATGGCGATCGGCTGGCCGGTCAGCACGTCGGTCGGAAAGGCGCGCGCATAGCGGCTCTGCTGGGCGTCGGAGAGCGCGAAGCCGGCGTCACGCATGCCGAGTGGCGCCCACAGCCGTTCACGCAGTGCTTCGCCGAGGCTTTTGCCGGTCACGGCTTCGACCACCAGGCCGAGCACGTCGGTCGAGAAACCGTACTCCCAGGTCGTGCCCGGCTGATAGACGAGCGGCACCTTGGCGAGCGCCCCGAGGAACTCGGCCTTGGTCAGGCGGACCGCCGCCGTCGTCGACGAGCCCGGATAGAGCTTGTGCGCCTCGCTGGTGCCGCGGTCGCGGTAGGTCAGGCCCGAGGTGTGGCGCAGCAAGTCCTGGATCGTGAACGGTCGCTCGGCCGCAACCAGGGTCATGGCGCCGCTCGGCGACGTCACTGCGACCTTCATCTCCGCCAGCTCGGGCAGGTACTTCGCCGCGGGATCGGTCAGCAGGAGCCGCCCCTCCTCGTAGAGCATCATGATCGCGGTCGAGACCATCAGCTTCGTCATGGAGGCAATGGAGAAGACGGCATCGGCCTGCATCGGCGCACTGCCGGCCGGGTCGAGCTTGCCGACGGCGTCGAGAACGGCGAGCCGCCCACGCCTCGCGACCGCCACCACCGCGCCGGGGATGCGCTGCTCGGCGACCTCCAGCTCCAGCGCGGTGCGCATGCGTGCGAGACGCTCGGACGAGAGCCCCACCTCCTCAGGCCGGGCGGCGGGCAGCGGCCAAGCGCTTTCGGCAGACGGGGACGACGAAGACGTGGCCATGCGAAACTCCCTCGAAAAACGCGATACGACGGCAGGCGGCCCTGGCCACCTGCCGGACGGAGAGGGGCGTCACCACGCGTCACGCGTGGCGCGCCCTCACGTTGCCAGCTTATCCGAAGCACCCCGAAGGGGCGAGAGGCGTCACACACGCCCCATGCGCACATCTTCTTCCGGGTTGGCGCTGATCTTGTGAATGGCGAGATCGGCGCCCTGGCGCTCCTCCTCGACGGACAGGCGCAGCCCCATGACGATCTTCAGACCGCCGTAGACGAGCAGACCACCGGCGAAGGCATAAGCGGCTCCCAGCCGGCTGCCGACGAGCTGCGCGGCGAACGATACGCCGCCGAGGCCGCCGAGCGCCTTCAGCCCGAAGATGCCGCAGG
>JAGRKR010000587.1:0-3364 GCA_020442225.1 Hyphomicrobiaceae bacterium
GATCGGCGTCGATCCGGACGGCTTCAACATCAACAAGAAGTGCGGATCGACGGCGCCCGAGGCGCTCTGCGACAAGGTGCGCGAGGTGCGCGCCGACATCGGCATCGCGCTCGACGGCGACGCCGACCGCGTCATCATCGTCGACGAAGGCGGACGCATCATCGACGGCGACCAGCTCATGGCCGTCATCGCGGAATCCTGGCATCGCCGCGGTCGCCTGGCGGCCGGCGGGGTCGTCGCCACGGTCATGTCGAACCTTGGGCTCGAGCGCCATCTCGGCGATATCGGCCTGACGCTCGTGCGCACGGCCGTGGGCGACCGCTACGTCGTCGAGCACATGCGCAAGCACGGCTACAACGTCGGCGGCGAGCAGTCGGGGCACATCGTGCTTTCCGATTACGCGACGACGGGTGACGGCCTCATCGCGGCGCTGCAGGTACTTGCCGTCGTGGTCTCGACCGGCAAGCCCGTGAGCGAGGTGTGCAACTGCTTCCAGCCGCTGCCGCAGATCCTGCAGAACGTGCGCTATTCCAACGGCCGTCCGCTCGACGACAAGACCGTGCTCAAGGCCATCGATGCCGGCAAGCAGCGTCTCGGCGCGGCCGGGCGTCTGGTCATCCGCCCGTCCGGCACCGAGCCTGTCATCCGCGTCATGGCGGAGGGGGACGACGAGGGCCTCGTGCAGACCGTCGTGAGCGACATCGTCAGCGCGCTCGAGAAGGCCTCGCTCGCCGCCTGAGCGGGGGAGGCGCGTCCGGTGTTGCGCCGGCATGAGGAGCGCCGCCACCGGCGCTCCACGGAAGCTCGTCTCGCACAGGGACGGCGGTTAAGTCTCCATTAGTCATTATCCCCAATACTGCGACTTGAACACGTCGTGCGTTCTCGTCGCAGTCCGCGCCCCAGTCCGGGCGGACCGCCAATCATGGGGATAGTGATGAAGGCTTTCCGTAGCTCGTTGCTGGTCGGTGCTGCGCTGGTGCTCGGCAGCGTCGTGACCGCCAATGCCGCCGATCTGGGCTTCCCGCGCGGACCCAGCATGAAGGACACGTACATGCCGGCTCCCGTCTCGGTGCCGCGCTGGTACATGCGCATCGACGGCGGCTACGCATGGCACGACGATCCTTCGATCCTCGAGGCCGGCATCTATGACCTCGTGCACAACGGCATCGACCCGACGTGGACGCTCGGCGGCGGCTTCGGCTACTACTTCACGCAGAACATCCGTGGCGACCTGACGTTCGACTATCGCTTCCAGACCGACGTCAAGGGCTTCAACTCGGACGTGACGGCGCCCTTCGGCGGCGGCTACCGGGTGATGCCGCTCAAGAGCACGGTGTATCTCGCCAACCTCTATTACGATTTCGACCGCACGGCGCGCATCTCGCCCTACGTCGGCATCGGCCTCGGTTTCGTCCATCACAAGACGGGCAAGGGCTCGGTCACGGATGCCTGCGGCTGCGTCGGTGAGATCGATGGGGCGAGCTCGACAGACGTCGCCGGCGCCCTGATGGCGGGCTTCACCTTCAATCTCGCCTCCCTGCGTCACCAGCCAGCCTACTCGACCAAGGATGGCATCGTGGCGGCTCCGAGTTCGCGCCTCCTGCTCGATGTCGGCTACCGCTTCCTCTATCTCGGCGAGACGCACACCGGCGTGATCCGCGGCACCTCGCCGGCCGGTCCCGTGGGCGGCGATCCCGACATCAAGAGCATCCATGCGCATGAGCTGCGCGTGGGCCTCCGCTGGAACCTGCAATAGCGAGCGGCGGCCGGGGTGTTCGCCCGGCTGACGTCGAAGAGCGCCGGGCGGCTCGTTCCGGCCGGCGCCACGAATAATCGGGTCCGTGTTCATGGCCCGCACCACGAGTTGCGTTCCGCGTGTCGCGTCAGAGAAGCGAGTTCATGTGGCGGGGCTCCATTGACATTGGCCTCGCCCTCATTCGAGGGAACGAAGCAAATGATCAACAAGCGTGCGCTGCTCGGGCTGAGCATGGCTCTGCTGATGGCACCGGGCGCTCCCGCCAAGGCGGCCGACGTGCTGATGGCGCCACCGCCGGGGCTCAAGGATCGGGGTGGGCCGATGGGGATCCCCGTACCGGCGCCGATCCCCGTGCCGGAGTATTACTCTTGGTATCTGCGCGCCGACATCGCGCTGGGCTTCTTCAGTCAGCCCGGCCTGTCCGAGCAGGGGCTGGTCTACGGCGTGCCGGGCGGCGCCGGCACCTTCGGCTCGCAGTCGACATTCGGCTCGTCGGGGCTGTTCAACTACTCCTTCACCGAGGATTTCACGGTCAATTGGGGCCTGGGCGTTGGCTACTACTTCACGCCGCGCCTGCGTGGTGACATCACCGTCGACATCCGCTCGGAGATCGAGGCGAAGGGTCGCGCGTCCTACAGCTATGCCGAGTACAGCACGGCCATCCCCGGCTTCACCGGCAACACGATCACCGGCTCGAGCGAAGAGAAGCTGAAGATCCGCGGCACCTTGACCATGGCCAACCTTTACTGGGATCTGACCAAGCGCGGCGGCTTCACGCCGTACGTCGGCGTCGGTCTCGGCTTCATGGTTCACCAGATCCAGCGTCAGCACACCAGCGTCGAGCAGTCGACCGACTGCTGCGGCGCACCGGTCGGCTCTCGCGGCTGGACCAACCAGGAGAAGGTGCACGACGTCAGCCTGGCGGCTGCCGCCATGATCGGCTTCAGCTACGCCTGGGATACGCGCTGGGCCCTCGACGTCAACTACCGCTATCTGTTCGTCGGCGGCTCGTCGGTGCCGCTCGCGCTCAACACTTCGGAGAGCAAGCTTTCGATCGACGATCTCCATGAGCATCAGCTCCGGGCGGGCGTGCGCGTCAATCTCTACTGAGCGTGCAGCCAGCTCCAGATCCTACGCGGCGAGGCCCGGATGGCAGCATCCGGGCCTCGTGCTTTTCGCGTGAGGCCTGACGCCAGCCGTCTCGTCGCCGACGAAAGTGGACATTGACAGCACATCAGTCGAGGCCTAGACCCGCCGGTGGGACACCCCTCCCCAACGAGGGGCTTCTATCTGGAAGGGTAGCCATATGACCACCAACGCCAAGCCGGGCCTGCGCCCGGCCAATCCGCATTTCTCCTCCGGCCCCTGTGCCAAGCGTCCCGGTTGGACGCCCGATGCCCTCAAAATGGCCGTTGTCGGCCGCTCGCACAGGGCAAAGGAAGGCAAGGCCCGCCTCAAGCTCGCCATCGACAAAACCGCAGCCCTCCTCGGGCTGCCGCAGGGCTACGTCTGCGGCATCATGCCGGCCTCCGACACGGGTGCCTTCGAGGCGGCCATGTGGAGCCTGCTCGGCGCGCGCGGCATCGACGTGCTCGCCTGGGAGAGCTT
>JAGRKR010000587.1:3438-3647 GCA_020442225.1 Hyphomicrobiaceae bacterium
CCGGACCTGACCGCCGTCGATTTCAAGCGCGACGTCGTCTTCACCTGGAATGGCACGACGTCCGGCGTACGCGTGCCTGACGGCAAGTGGATCCCCGGAGATCGCGAGGGCTTGACGCTGGTGGACGCCACCTCGGCCGCCTTCGCCCAGGACATCGACTGGAGCGGCGTCGATGTTGCCACCTTCTCGTGGCAGAAGGTGCTCGGCGG
>JAGRKR010000588.1 GCA_020442225.1 Hyphomicrobiaceae bacterium
AGGTCGTTGCCAGGTCTGCCGAGCACAGCGAATGCACTTTGACGAGTGCGTCTCGAGATGTCCCCTTTTCATGATCTGAGACAGAAGCGCCGTCCGGGCATCCCCCGGGCGGCGCTTCTGCGTTCGGATCTGCACTTCGCGCAATGGCCGATGTGGCGGCGTGCCGGACGCAGTCCCGTCGGCGCCGATGAGGTTCAGGCCAGCCCTCGTCTGTGACAAGGCTGGCGGTTGGTGCCGGTGATGGGAGTTTCAGTTCATCGAACTCGCGGGCGCGATGATCGGAATTCGCCGGATCTCGTGATGCGGCTCTGCGCCGCGTGGCGTCAGGATCGCGCCCGCTCCGGCAGAAGCGCGCGCGATCCCTGTGCGCAGTGCGCGATGAATTTCAGAATTTGTTCGAACCCTGGCGTGCGCGAGACAGGCATCGCGGACCGCGGGATATGCGATGCGCAATGCCGCAAGGCGCGCGGATTGCCGCAGCCGCCCGCGCATCCCCGCAGGGGCGCCGACCCGATCTGTTCGGTCAATTGCCTTCAGCGCTGTAAGTAGGTCGCAAGTCCGAGCGTCTTCGCCTGCCAGAACTTCGCCTGCCTGAACCGGTGCCGGCAGGCATGTGGCCGGTGACGCAGGCCAATTGTCTTTTCAGATCGTCGCGCCGCCGAGGTCACGCCGCGTTTGTCACGCGAGCGCCGACGGTTTCAGAAGACCGTTCTCGCCCGGCGCGACAACGTGAAGCCGTGATTGGCGCCGTTGACGCAGGTTACCCCGGTCGTCTCGGACCGGCAGGTGAAGCCGTCCTGCTGCCAGATCGACCCGTATGGCAAGATCGGCCAGCGCTCGTTTCTGATCGTGTCGCCCGCGCAGATCAGCGTGCCCGCAGCGCCATCGACAGTAATGGCGAAGGTTGTTCCCCAATCGGCATCGCACGAGCTCGGCTTTGCCGGCATGGGGCCTTCGACCCTCTGGATGTCACACCTGAGGAACGGGGGATAGCTGCGATCGGCCACACCGTAGTCGTCGATCATGCAGTGGATGTTGTCCGAGGGAGTGCGAAAGCCCTTCGTGCCGGGGGCCGAGGTGTGCTGGACCCGATGGATATCCCGATCGGCGGCTGCGGCATCCGGCAGCACATGCCCGGCGAGTGCTGCCGCGAGCAGTCCGCCGATGAGCCACGATCCGACACGGAAGGAGCGCCACAGCCGCCAATTCTGCTTCATCTCTCTCGAGCCTCCCATGTTGCTCATCGCCTCCCATCCCCAGCAAAGCAGTCGGTCCGACCTGATCCGCCGAGCCGCCTGCGCCCCGCACCTTGCGCCCGTATTGTCGACTGACAATCATCATTGCGCATCCCGCAGACGATGCCTCGTTGGCAATATGCCGTCCAGCCTCGGGCGGCGGAGGATGAGGGGGGCGTTAACGCGCGCGGTCGTGCCCGTCACGTCGCCCGCATCTTGAGAAAGGCGCGCAGGACCTCCGCGCCAGTCACTGCGCCACAGGCGGGACTACTCATTTGTATCCGGCCGGCAGAAGGCGCTCGTAGACGCGGGTCTCGAAGGGATGCTCCAGCTCTGGCGCGAACTGAGCGGGACGGCGCTTGTATCGCTTGCGGATCGCGTTGACGCGCGACTCGAGCCCCATGTGCTGGATGAGCATGCGCAACTTGCCGACCGGCATCCCCAATGCAGTCGCAGACGGCCGGCTGATCGAGCCGGCGTTGGCCTCGATCACCTCGAGGACACGCTCGTGGGAGATGTCCCAGCCGCCGCAGGCGAAATTATCGGCCCAGCGCCTGCCGACGTAGCGGCTCATCACCTCGCGCATCGAGCGCACGAACACGAGGGAGCCGTCATAGGCGCAGCCGTAAGGCGTTTCGGCCACCACCGAAACCGTCGGTGCGAGATCCTCGTAGAGATAGAAGCGGTAACCGGCCTCGCGATAGGGCCGCAGGCCTTTGAGCCGCCCCTTCCAGCGAGCCAGGATCAACGCGACGAAAGCGACACGATAGTCGAGATCGATCCAGGCATGCCGGTCGGCCCACCACTCGAGCGACCACAGGTGCACGTGGTTATCGGCCGAGTGCATGTTCGGGTGCGCTCCCTCGAAACGGAGCGGCGTCTCGCAGACAGCCTTGAGGAAGTCGGCGAGCTCCGGGCAGCGTGCGCGTGTCTCCGCCAGCAGTGTCATCGCTCAGCCCCTGGCGGCGCGGTCGATTCCGCAGCAGTGCCGGCTGCGGCATCGGGTCGCCCGCTGCTTGCTCACTTCATCGTCGGGATGACGAACTCGGCGCCCTCTTTGACGCCGGAGGGCCAGCGCGAGGTTACCGTCTTCGTGCGCGTGTAGAAGCGGATGGAATCCGGCCCGTGCTGGTTGAGATCGCCGAAGCCGGAGCGCTTCCAG
>JAGRKR010000589.1 GCA_020442225.1 Hyphomicrobiaceae bacterium
TACCTGAACCTGACCAAGAACTCGTCCCTCGCCGCCGCCATCGCCTATCCCGATGTCGTGTCCGTGCTATCGGGGCCGGTGCTGGAGCAGACCAACCAGGCGATCGAGGTCGTGGTGCTGGCCATGGGTGTCTACCTCGTGCTGTCGCTGACGACTGCCGGGCTCATGAGCCTCTACGGGAGGCGGCATGGCCGATAGCGATGAGAGCGCGGGCGGCAGGGCCGGCGGGCCTCGCGCCGGGCGTCCGGCAATGAACTGGCGCAGGGCCGTGCACGCGCTCTTCTCGAGCCCGGGCAATGCGCTGCTGACGCTACTGGCGCTCGCCGTCCTCTGGTGGATCGCGGTGCCGCTGATCCGCTTTGCGCTGGTCGATGCCGTCTGGAGAGGCGGGGTCGAGGCGTGCCGCAAGCCCGGAGTCGGCGCCTGCTGGCCGTTCATCGAGGCGCACATCGGCCAGTTCATCTATGGCGGCTATCCGCTCGCCGCGCGCTGGCGCGTCGATGCGGCGCTGCTGATCGGGGCAGGCCTGCTGTTGCCGCTGCTGTGGCGGCGGGTGCCGGCGAAGCGGCTCAACGCCGTACTGCTGCTGGCGGGCTTCCCGGTGATCGCCTTCGTACTGCTGCGGGGCGGGATGCTCGGCCTCGCCAGCGTCGAGCCGGAGCTGTGGGGCGGCCTCATGCTGACCCTGATCGTGGCGGCGACCGGCATCACGCTGGCCGTGCCGATCGGCGTGCTGCTGGCGCTCGCGCGGCAGTCCGAGCTGCCGGTGCTGCGCGTGCTCGCCTCGCTCTTCATCGAGACCTGGCGCGGCGTGCCGCTCATCACGGTGCTCTTCATGGCCAGCGTGATGCTGCCGCTGTTCCTGCCCGAGGGCTCACGGATCGAGCGGCTCTACGGCGCCCTGGTCGGCGTCGCCATGTTCGCGGGCGCCTACATGGCCGAGGTCATTCGCGGCGGGCTCGCCGCCGTGCCGCGCGGTCAGGTGCAGGCGGCGGCGGCGCTCGGCATGCCGAGGCGCACGGCGCTCGTCTACGTCGTGCTGCCGCAGGCACTGCGCCATGCCATCCCCGGCATGGTCAACTCGTCGGTCGGCCTGTTGAAGGACACCACGCTCGTGCTCACCATCGGTCTTTTCGACCTGCTCGGGATCGTGCAGCGCAGCTTCACGAATGCGGCCTGGGCCAGTCCGGTCACGGCCTCGACCGGGTATCTGTTCGTCGGGCTGGTCTTCTGGGTGCTCTGCTTCTCGCTGTCGCGCTATGCGCTCGGCGTCGAGCGCCGGCTGGCGCGGGGCCGCTTCTGAGCGCCGCCGCCGTCCGCGCCTACTGCATGAGCACCTCGACCTGCGCCACCTCGCCCGCCTTGACCGTGAAGCGCTTCTGGTAGGTCTGGTTGCCGAGCCGGGCGCGCGCCAGATACGTGCCCGCTGCCAGGATGTGCGTGGGCAGCGCGCCGGCCGTCTCCTTCACGATCTCGCCGCCGGGCGTCAAGATCACCCAGCGGGTATCGGCGAGGGCCTCGCCGCCCGCCCGCTGCACGAGCTTGAAGGTGACGCGCGCGGCGGCGTGGTAGACGCCGACGTCCGTCAGCTTGCCCGCCTCGACGGTTACGTCGGATTGCGACACGGCATTGGCATCGCCGTAGGTGCTGATGACATGGTAGATGCCGGCATTGAGACGAACCACGACGCCCGGCTTGGCGCCGCGCACGACGAGGATGCGGTTGCCGAAGCGGTCGCGCTCGTCGGAGTAGATGTCGTAGAGGACGCTGGTCTGCCCGCTCAGCGCCCCCGAACCGGTATCGAGCCTGAGCCTCAGGCCGCCGGCATTGAGCACGAACTGCTCGCTCGTCTTGGAGCCGGCGCCGACGGTCAGCTTGCGCGCCAGGTGGGCGCGTCCGAGGGCGGCGACGACCAGATACTCGCCGGGCGCCAGATCGAACGTCGGGCTGGCAAGGCTGCTCACGGCGAGCGGCTTCAGGGTCTTGTCGAGCTTCGCCTTCGGGTCGTAGATGAACCACGACAGGCCCTGCTCGATGGGTTGGCCGTCCTCGGTCAGCACGGCGACGAAGGTCAGGCGGCCGGTCGTGGGCGGCTTGGCCTTGGGCTGCGGGGGCGGCGTCGGGCGCACCGGCGGCCGCGTGCGCGTCTCGGGCTGCCAGCCGCTGGCCGGTGGGGTGGGCGCCTGGGCCCTGGCGGCGAGGGGCGCCAGCAGCACGAGCAGCGCAAGAGCCAGCATGACGCGCACTGCGCTGACAGCGGGGCGCAGCCATCCGGGCCGGCACTCATGACGGTGTCGCATGTCTCCCCTCCGCGGAGGCTCCCGTAACGCACGCGTGGCAAGTGACCCACAGCCGAAACCGGGTCCGGCCGCGTCCCGGCCCGATCCCGTTCCGGCTGGATGCCTGCCGCACGAATCGCGCGATCTCAAGGCAGTTTAGCGCGCGACGACCACCACGGTCTTGATCTCCCCGGCCGTCACCGTCAATTGCGCCTCGTGACGCCTGGCCTGCCGCTCCGCCGTCACGCGATAGGTGCCTGCCGCCAGGACGAAGCGCGGCTCGTGCCGTGCGCTGCGGGCAATCAGGCGGCCGTCGGGGGTCGTGATCTCCCAGTACGCGCCGACGAGGGAGGGGCCCTGATCCGTTGCCGCGAGGGCGAGGGTCACGATCCCCGCCTGATGCTCGACGACGATTGTGCGCGGCTGGCCAGGAGCGATCTCGATGTCGCGGGTGATGCGGGCATTGTGGCCGCCGAGCTGGCTGACCAGCCGGTAGCGACCGGCCGCGACGTGAAGGACGGGCTGTGCCGCCGTCGTCCTCAGCCGCGGCCTCTCAGGGGTGTCCAGACGCTGCAGCTGCCAGACGAGGGGCAGGGCCGCCGTCGCCGTCCTGCCGGGGAGGCGGCTCTGGAGCGTCAGGCGCGCCGCGCGCAGCACGATGGTCCGCTCGACGGTCTGACCGGGCAGGACGCTGACACGCACGCGCGCTTCCGCCTCGCCCCAGCGGGCCATCACCGTGTAGGTGCCGGCCGGCAGCGCCAGCAGCGGCCGGTTCGCCGCTGTGCGGGTGAGTATCCGGAGCCCGTCCGCCTGCTCGGGATCGTCCTCGAGCACGACGAACTGTACGTTGTCGAGGGGCGGCTGGCCTTCGGCCGGCGACGCGCTCAGCTTGATCTCGCCCATGTTGAGGGTGATGGCCATCTCGGCGATGCTGCCAGGCAGCACGGTCATCGAATGCTGGCTGCGGGCGATGCCGTGCTCGACCGTGATCACGTAAGAACCCGCCGGCAGGTGCAGGACGGGTGTCGCTTCGTGCGTCATCGCCACGGTCTGGTCCGGCGGGGCGGTGGGCGAGGGGCGGCGGGCAACCGAGTAGAACACGTGTTGCAGCGGCCGGCCGCCGCGCGCCGATAGCGTGGCGAGACGCAGAATGCCGGCATCGAGTGACACATCGAGGATCGTCGTCGCGACGTCATCGACCGTGACGCTGCGGGTGCTCGTGGCCGCGCCGAGCCGGGCCACCACGCGATAGCGGCCTTTGGGGAGTTTGAGCAGGGCGGGTGGAGCGCTTCCGGCGTAGAGGGGCGGACTGGCGGTCTTGCCACCCTCGGCCGCGACCTCCCAGCGAACGCCCGAAGTCAGCGGGGGCGTGCCCGGACCGAGCCGCGCCACCAGCTTCAGGCCCGGTGGGCCGCTGCGCCTGGCGGGGTCGGGGGGCGTCTTGCCGGGCG
>JAGRKR010000590.1:0-7340 GCA_020442225.1 Hyphomicrobiaceae bacterium
AATACATCAAGAAGCTCGGCGCCGAGGCGGTCGGCGTGCTGCCCTACTCACTGAGCCCCGTGCACACAGACGAGCTCTTCGTCGCGAGCACGAAGCGACAGGTTGCAGAGGCCGGCATCGATACCATGATGCTGAAGGACTCCGGCGGCCTCCTCACCGTCGATCGCATCCGCACGCTGGTGCCGGCCGTCAAAGCCGCGCTCGGCGCCATACCGCTCGAAATTCACAGTCACTGCATGACCGGCCAGGCACCGCTCGTCTACCATGAGGCCGCGCGCCTCGGCGCCGACGTCGTGCACACCTCGATCGCGCCGCTGGCCAACGGTCTCGCACAGCCCGACACGCAGACCATGTTGCGCAATCTCGAGGAGATGGGCTTCGAGACGTCACTCGATCGCCGCCTGATCGACGAGATTTCCCAGCACTTCGCCGCCGTCGCCGCCGCCTTCGACAAGCCGGTCGGTGTGCCGCTCCCCTACGACGCCTTCCACTACGACCATCAGGTGCCCGGCGGCATGGCAACCAACTTCCTGTTCATGCTGGAGCAGGTCGGTATGCGCGACAAGCACGCCGAGGTGTTGCGCGAGTGCGCACGCGTGCGCAAGGAGCTCGGCTATCCCATGCTGATCACGCCCTATGCGCAGCTCGTGGGCACCCAGGCCGTGCTCAACGTCGTGCATGGCGAGCGCTACCGCTCGGTACCCGACGAGGTGAAGAAGTACGCACTCGGCTACTACGGCAAGCCGCTGGCGCCCGTCGATCCGGACGTTCTCGACCGCATCGTCGAGAACGGCTCGCACAAGATCGCCGTACAGCCGACGCCGCCGGAGCCGGCACTGCCGGCACTTCGCCGCAAGTATCCGAACGCGAGCGACGACGAGAGACTGCTGCGCTTCATGTTCTCCGGTTCTTACGTGGACGACATGCTCGCCGCCGGCCCCATGCCGACCGAGCTTTCCCTGCGCTCGCCGCTCGAGCAGCTCATCGCGCAGATCTCCGAGCGGCCGAAAATCCGCCATGTGCGCATCGAGACCGCCGGCACGCGCCTCGAGGTGCGCAAGGCGTCGAGCTGAAGGCCCGCCGGGCACCAGATCCAGTACGACATCCCAGCAACGGAGCAAGACGCATGACATCCCGGTTGATCGTGGTGCCGCCCTCGGACGAGATCGGCAGGCTGGCCCGCGAGATGGCGCCCGGCGGCCTCGAAACGGTCATCGCGAGCGCCGGCAGCGCGGAGTTCAGGGAGGCACTGGGCGGCGCCAGCTACATCGTCTGCTACCCGCATGTCCCGATGCGCCGCGATTTCTATGCCGCCGCTCCCAGGATCAAGCTCGTGCAGCTTCTCAGCGCCGGTTACGACAATGTCGATCTCGACGCCGCGCGGGCGGCAAAGGTGCCCGTCTGCAACAACGGCGGCGCCAACGCCATCTCGGTGGCCGAGCACGCCTTGATGCTGATGCTCACGGTGATGCGGCGCGTGGTCTGGCAGCACACCAACGTCGCCGGCGGCCGCTGGCGCGGGAACGGTCCGGCGCCGCGCATGTACGAGCTTCACGGCAAGACGCTCGGCATCATCGGTCTCGGCACCATCGGCAAGAAGGTCGCCCGGCTGGCGCTCGCCTTCGGCATGACGGTGCAGTACTACGACATCGCGCGCCTCAGCGAGGACGCCGAGGATGCCCTCGGCGTCAAGTTCCGCCTCTTGCGCGAGCTCGTGCGCTCCTGCGACGTGCTGTCCCTCAACGTGCCGCTCAACGCCTCGACGCGCGGCATGATCGGGGCCGAGGAGCTGGCGCTGATGAAGCCGACGGCGATCATCGTCAACACCTGCCGCGGCCCTGTGATCGACGAGAAGGCGCTCTACACGGCGCTGAGCACGGGGCGTCTGTTCGGGGCGGGCCTCGACGTCTTCGATCCCGAGCCGCCGGTCGCCGGCAATCCGCTGCTGACGCTCGACAACGTCGTTCTGACGGCGCACTTCGCCGGCCCGACCTGGGACAATCACGTTGCCCGCTTCCGCAACGCATTCGACAACGTCGAGCGGGTCGAGCGCGGCGAGGCGCCGCTCTGGGTGGTGCCGGAGCTGGCAGGCTGACCCGGCCTCAACGGCGCATGGCGGGCGTCTCGACAGCGAGCCCACCGGCCCGCCAGGCGAGATAGAGCTCGAGGGCCAGGTGCTCGTCCGAACCGGGCCGGGGCGGTTCGGCCCGGACGCCGCGAAAGCAGCTCAGCAGGCGACGGTAGAGCGAGCCGAGCGTCTGCCATTCCAGGCGGTAGATCGGGTAGCCGGTCGCCTGCCCCTGCGAGATGGTTTCGCTGCGCAGACGCCGGCCCCAGCTCTCGACATGACACTGCGCACAGGACAGGTTGAGCTGGCCGATGCGCTGGCGATAGAGCGCGCGCCCCGCTTCGAGGTGCGGGCGCGCAGCCTCGTCGATACGCACGGAAATGGGCAGCCCGCGCGACTGGTGCGCCACGAAGGCGGTCAGCGCGAGCAGGTCCTCGCTCTCGTGAGCCGGCGCCGGGGCGGCCTGCTGGCTGGTGCGGCAGGCGATGATGCGCGCCTCGAGGTTCATGAGGCGGCCAGTCGCCTTGTCGACGGCCGGATAGCGGGCCGCGACGCCGCGCATGCTGCCCGCAGCCTCGCCATGGCAGGTGGCACACGCCTTCCGGCTGCGGCCGGCGGGCTCGGACCACAGCCGCCCACCCTGCTCGACCCAGAGCATGCCGGGATTGGCCGCAAGGTCCTCCTGCTGCGTCCGCACGGTCGGCGACAGGAACGCGCTACCCGGCTTGCGCTGGCGCGGCTCGATCTCGCGGCCCGCCTCGGCACCGGCGACCCCGCTGGCGCCGGCACCCACCACCGCAAGCCCGGCTGCCACCAGAAGCGCCGCCAGGGCGCATGCGCGCGGACGTCTGCCGCTCATGTCACCTCGAGCCGGCGAGTCTCGCGCATGACGCCGCCACGGTCGTCGGTCCAGGTGAAGACGACATCGGCCGTCTCGGTCGCCACGGTGGCGAACATGACATAGGGATTGGCAGCGATGGCCGGAAACATCTCCATGCGAAACACCTCGGCGCCCGCATAGGTCACGGCCAGGGACGTGATGATATGCCGAGGCACCGGCTTGCCCACGGCATCGCGCCGAAAGCCCGATTCCATCGCATGCGGGACGAGCGTCTTGATCTCGACGACGTCGCCGCGCCGCGCCGACTTCGCCATCACGATACGTGCTCTGGCCATGGTCTCCTCCCGCGCTACATGGGCTGCTCGATGCATGCGGCCAGCGTGACGATGGTGGCCGCCTGCCCCGACCAGAAGCTGCCGTCGCTCATTTCGGCGATGGCCGTCAGCGTCTGCGAGCCGGCGAGGCGGATGTTGGTCGCGACCCTCGCGCGTCCGGCACGCGGCCCCAGGTGGAACCGGGCGACGTTCGGCAGCGGGTTCTCCGGAGACACGACATAGATGGATTTGACGTGATCGGCGGCCGACATCGGGCTCTCGACGGTGATGGTCATGAGAACCGAGTTGCCATTCTCGGCCAGGGGCGGCAGCTCGAGCTTGACCCGCCCTTCGCGCACGGGCGCGCCCCTGGTGATCTCCTTGACGACGGCGGCCATTCGCTCGGGCGTGGCCTGAGCCTGGGTGCCGACCGCCGCCAACACGACGCCCGCCGCCATGCCGCCGAGCAGCGCCCGCCGGGACAGCGCCGCCGCCTCGATCTCGCTCGCCGTGTCGTGCTCGCTTCTCGCCATCACTTCTCATCCCTGAGTGTCGCCAGATAGGCGACGGCGTCCTCGATCTCCTGCGCCGTCAGCACGGGCCTGCCGCGATAGGCGGCGGCCACCCGCGCGAGGCCTGTCACGCGGTGGTACGACGGCATGATGGTCTGCGGATTGATCCGCGCGCCATCGACCAGCCTGAGCCGTAGCTGCGCCACCGACAGGCGCCGGCCGACACCCGCCAGCGGCGGACCGACATCCCCCTGGAAGCGCGCGGCTCCGGCCTCCGGCAGCGCGTGGCAGATCTCGCAGTTCCCGCGCTCGCGGTCACGGACGACCTCTCGGCCGCGCTCCGGGCTCGCGGTCGCCGTGGTGAGCGGCGCGGGAATGCCGTCGCCGACCACGACAGCCTCCGCAGCGACGACGCCCTCGCTCCGCCGATCGGCCGTGCTGGCGGTGGCGGGCAGAAGTACGGCCCCGAGCAGCAGCATGGCTGCCCGGAGCCGGAGCCCGCGTCGCACCTCAGGCCCTCTTGAGGTCGACATTCTTCAGCGGCAGCGTGCGTACGCGCTTGCCGGTCGCCGCGAAGATGCCGTTGAGCACCGCCGGCGCCAGCAGCGGCGTCAGCGGCTCACCGATGCCACCCCAGAAGCCGCCCGACGGCACCAGCACGGTGTCGACGTGCGGCATCTCGTCGATGCGCATCATTTCGTAGGTGTCGAAGTTGCCCTCGACCACACGGCCGGCCTTGATGGTGTTCTCACCGTAGATCGTCGCGTGCAGACCGTAGGCGATGGCGCCTTCCGTCTGCGCGGCGATCTGATCGGGGTTGCACGCCGTGCCACAGTCAATGGCGCAGACGACCCGGTGCACCTTCAGCCTGCCGCGCGCCGACACCGAAACCTCGGCAATGGCCGCCGCGTAGCTGCCGAAGCCCGCCTGCACACAGACCCCGCGATGCACGCCCGCCGGCAGCGGCTTGCCCCATTCGGCCTTTTTCACGGCCGCCTCGAGCACGGCGAGATGCTTGGGCGCCTTGGCGAGCAGCTTGCGGCGGAAATCAACGGGGTCCTTGCCGGCAAGGTGCGCCAGCTCGTCGAGGAAGCACTCCTTGTAGACCGCGTTCTGGTTGTGATTGACGCCACGCCAGAAGCCGACCGGCACATGCGTCTGGCGAAGTGCGTGATCGACGAGCAGGTTCGGGATGTCGTAGCCGAGCTCGTCGCCGAGCAGCCCCTGGAAGAACAGGCGATCCATGCCGCCACTGAGGCGGTGGGAAAAGTGCTGGTGCAGGATCGACATGCCCGACAAGCGCATGTGCAGGCCGGCGAGATTGCCGTCCTTGTCGAGGCTGCCCGTGAGCTTGCACATGGTGATCGGCCTGTAGAAGCCGTGCGCCATGTCCTCCTCGCGCGACCAGACCAGCTTGACCGGCGTACCGGGGAGCTGCTTGGCCAGCAGAACGGCCTGCGTGACGTAGTCCTGGAAGGCGCCGCGCCGCCCGAAGCCGCCACCGAGATGGAGCTTGTAGACCTCGCACTTGTCGATCGGCAGTCCCGAGGCCTTGACGGCTGCGGCCAGCGCCGCCTCGCCGTTCTGCGTTGGCACCCAGACGTCGCAGCGGTCGGCTGTGACCTTGGCCGTGCAGTTCATCGGCTCCATGGTCACATGGTGCAGGAACGGCGTGTCGTAGGTCGCTTCGATTGTCTTGCCGGCCTTGGCCGCCGCAGCCACGTCGCCCTTCTTCGCTGCGACGATCACGTCCTTGGCCGTGAGGCCTTCCTTCAGGAAATCGGCTATCGAAGCGCTGGAGACCTTGGCGTTGGGTCCCTCGTCCCAGGTGATGGGCAGCTTGTCGAGCGCCGTCTTCGCTTGCCACCAGCCCGTCGCCACGACGGCGACGGCATTGTCGCCGACCTTGAGCACGTGGCGCACGCCCGGCATCGCCTTGATCTTGTCGGCGTCGAAGCTCTTGAGTTTGCCGCCGAACACGGGACACGCCTTGATGGCGGCGCTGAGCATGCCCGGCATGGTCAGATCGGTGCCGTAGATCTGCTTGCCGTTGAGCTTCTCGGCCGTATCGAGCCGCTTGACCGGCTTGCCGATGATCTTCCACGCGCTCTGCGGCTTGACCTTGACGCCCGTCGGCACCGGCATTTTCGCAGCCTCGGCCGCGAGCTCGCCATAGCGCAGGGTCTTGCCGCTCGCCTTGTGCGCCACCACGCTGTCTGCGGCCGTGCATTCCCCGGCAGGCACGCCCCAGCGCTTGGCGGCGGCAGCGATCAGCATGGCACGCGCCGTGGCGCCGCCCTGGCGAACGTACGTCACCGATTGGCGCAGGCCGCGGCTGCCACCGGTCGACATGTCGCCCCAGACGCGCTTGCGGCGGTGGTTCTCACCCGGCGTCGGATATTCGGTGGTGACCTTCGACCAGTCGCAGTCGAGCTCGTCGGCGACGAGCTGGGCGAGACCGGTGAGCGTCCCCTGCCCCATCTCGGAGCGGGCGATGCGCACGACGACGGTATCGTCGGGGTGGATGACGACCCAGGCGTTGACCTCGGGAACGGAGCCTGCCTTCTGGGCCTCCGCCGGATCGATGCCGGGAAGGTGGAAACCGAGCGCGAAGCCGGCGCCGGCCGCAGCACTGCCGGCCAGGAAACGCCGACGGTCGATCGCCAGGGGATTTGCGGAAATCATGCTGTCGGTCATGGGGCGTCTCCTCAGGTCCGGCCGTTCTTGGCGGCGAGGTGGATACCGGCGCGGACACGCTGATAGGTGCCGCAGCGGCAGACGTTGGTCATCTCGGTATCGATGTCGGCATCGGTCGGCTTCGGCTTCTTCTTGAGGAGCGCCGCGGCCGCCATGATCATGCCGGGTTGGCAGTAGCCGCACTGCGGCACGTCGAGTGCCGCCCAGGCCTTCTGGATAGGATGGCTCGAATCCGGCGACAGGCCTTCGATCGTGACGATCTCCTTGCCTTGGGCATCTTTCGCCGTCGTGACGCACGAGCGCACGGCCTCGCCATTGATGTGCACCGTGCAGGCGCCACAAATGGATATGCCGCAACCGTATTTTGCGCCGGTGAGGCCGAGCTGCTCGCGCAGCACCCACAACAGCGGAGTGTCCGGCGCCACATCGACAGAGTGCGTCTTTCCGTTCACTTTGAGGCTGATCATGCAAGGAACTCCTTCCGAAGAGGCTCTTCAACCGGGAGGCGGAGCGGCGCCGATGACAGGCGACAGGTTTCTGAAAGGTTGCGTCGTCACGTTAACCGAGGAATATGGCAACCGCCAGCACCGGCGTGACGGCCGGCAATCACGTTTCCCGGAACTCGTGGCCGTGCCGCGCCGATTTATGCGAAATTCGAGCGTCGCAGCGGCATCGAAGCGGGCCGTTGCGCCTTAAGCCCGTCAATATGGTCCTCAGAGTAGCCTCATGTCGCGCAAGTCCTCGGCCCTAGACAAGCTGCCTCCGTCCGTGATCGTCGGCGTCACCGGCCACCGCAATATCAGGCCCGACGATCCCGCCATCACCGCCATCGTACGCGCTCAGCTCGAGCGTATCGCCACGCGGGCGCGCGGCTCGCGCATCCTGCTTTTGAGCGGACTGGCGGAGGG
>JAGRKR010000590.1:7382-13343 GCA_020442225.1 Hyphomicrobiaceae bacterium
GCCGTTCTGGCGCTGCCCCAGGAGCATTTCGTCAAGGACTTCGCCGACCAGGCGTCTCGCGACAGCTTCGAGCGGCTCCTCGCCGGCGCCGCCGATGTCGTCGAGGCGCCGGCCATGGCGCCCGAGCGCCAGATCGCGGACTACGGCGAGCCGCGCAATCACCAGTACGCCTGGGTCGGGGCCTACCTCGCCCGGCACGCCCACGTGCTGATCGCCCTGTGGGACGGCGCACCGGCGCGCGGCACCGGCGGCACTGCAGAGGTCGTCTCCTGGTTCATCAAGAACAAGGTGCCCGATCGCTACGCCATCTCCTTCGCGCCGGCTGCAAAGCGCGTTCCCGGCGTCCGGCGCGAGTTGGTGCACATCAATCCGGCCTCACGCTCAGTCGAGGTTCGCGCCGTCTGATCCGGCCTCTACTCGCGCGGCACGGGCCGGCGTCACGGCTGCCGCCCTCCGCGGGATGATCCCGGCGGATCGGAGCGGTAGCGCGCCAGCTCCTGCTCGGTATCGATGTCCACGAACTGCGCGGTCTCCTCGACGGCGACGCGCAGAAGGTCGGCCGTCGCGCCCTTCAGGAGGCGCTTCGCCCCGACCTCACCCTCGAGCGCCGCCAGATCGGCAAACCGGCCGCGTGGCCAGAGCACGGGATTGCGCTGCTCGCCGCTGGGCGTCGTCGGCACCACCACCGCCGCGCCACCGGCCCCTTCGAATGCGGCGATCAACCGGTCGAGCAGGGCCGCATCGGTCTCCGGCATGTCGCCGAGACACACCAGGGCGCCATCGCTCTCGGCGCCGAGCGCACGGATGCCCGTGGCGACCGAGCCGCCCATGCCCTCCTGGTAGCGGGCGTTGTGGACGAACGTGACGTCGGCACCAGCGAGCGCCGCGCGCACCCGCTCGGCCTCGTGCCCCGTCACGACCACGACGGGCCGGGCGCGGCTCTTCAGGACGGCGGACACCACCCGGGCCACGAGTGCGCGGCCTTCGACCTCCGCAAGCAGCTTGTTGGCCGCACCGAACCGGCGCGAGACGCCGGCGGCGAGCACGATTGCCGCCACTTGCGGCCCGTGCCGCCGCGTCGACCCGACTTCGGGCGTCGTCATGACCGTCCGGCCTCAAGCCGGATCGGCGCGCAACGCCGCCACCAGCTCGGCGATGATCGAGATGGCGATCTCAGCCGGGCTCTCGGCGCCGATATCGAGGCCGATCGGGGCATGGATACGGTCGATCTGCGCCTCGCTCAGGCCAGCTTCGGCCAGCCGAACGCGCCGCTTCGCATGGTTGCGGGTGCTGCCGAGCGCCCCGACGTAGAAACACTCGGCCTCGAGCCCGGCCTTGAGCGCCTCGTCGTCGATGCGTCCCTCGTGCGCCAGCGTCACGACCGCCGTGTGACGATCGAGACCGATGGCGGCCAGCGCCTCGCCCGGCCATTCGGTGATGATCTCGATGCCGGGAAAGCGCCGCTCCGAGGCGAAGGCCGTTCGCGGGTCGACGACGTAGACCTCGAGGCCCGCCAGCCGGATCAGCTCCACCAGAACCTGAGCGATGTGCGTCGCGCCGACCACGATGACGCGCGGCGCCGGCACGAGCGCATGCAGGAACACCTTTCCATCGGCGGTCTCGATGGTGCGGCTGGCGCCGCTGCGGAAGGTGTCGCGGATCTCCGTCTCGAGCGCCGCCGGAAAGGCCTCGCGCTCCGAGATCAATTCCAGCGCGCCGTCGCTCAGCCGCTTCTTCAGGATGAGCGCCTCCCGCCGGCCCCGCGCCTCGGCGATCCGCGCCAGCAGCTCGCCGCCGGCCTTGCCTTGCAGGCGCTCGACGAAAACCTGGATCTGGCCACCGCAGGGCAGGCCGGCCCGCCACGCCGTCTCGTCGGCGACACCAAAACTCAGCGTGCGCGGCGCACCGGATTTCAGGATGTCCTCGGCCTCGGCGATGACGTCGCCCTCGACGCAGCCGCCTGAGCACGAGCCCTGGAACGTGCCGTCCTGCGCCACCACCATCTGCCCGCCGACCGGCACCGGCGCCGAGCCCCAGGTGTTGATGACCGTTGCCAGCGCCACCTCTCCGTCCCTCTTGAGCCAGCTCCTGGCCGTCGAGACGATGTCGAGCTCGACCTTGGCCTCAGCGCCGCCTTCACGTTCGACCGTCATGATCCACCTGCCGCCCCGTCGCTTGTGGCGCGCCGGTGGCGGTCCTATGCTAGCATCCTCATTCCTGAGCCCGACGATACGCGAGACCGTGCGCCAAGGCGAGAGCTCGGCACGCCCCACTCGCAAGGCGTCGATTGCGGACAGCCAAGAGGATTCCCATGACCGACCGCCTGCCACCCATTCCTGCCGACAAGATGACCGAAGCTCAGAAGAAGTCCGTGGCGGACATCGTCTCCGGCCCCCGTGGCCGCGTGGTCGGCCCCTTCAACGTAATGCTGCGCAGCCCCGAATTCATGGACCGCGCCCAGAAGCTCGGCGAGTACCTGCGCTTTCGCTGCGTGCTCGGCGAGAAGCTCAAGGAATTGGTCATCCTGGTGACCGCGCGGAACTGGTCGCAGCAGTTCGAGTTCACGGCCCACGGCCCCATCGCCATCAAGGCTGGTCTCGACCCCAAGATCGTCGAGGCGATCGCCGACGGCCGCCGGCCCGACAGGATGGACGACGACGAGACGCTGGTGCACGACTTCTGCACCGAGATGTTCCGCCGCGGCATGAGCGTGTCCGACAGCACCTACGAGCGCGCACTCGCCCGCTTCGGCGAGCAGGGCGTCGTCGAGATGGTCGGCGTCTCCGGCTACTACACCATGCTGGCGATGCTCATGAACGTCGCCCGCACCGCGCTGCCCGAGGGTGCGACACCGCCGCTGACGCCCTATCCGGGCTGATGAGCGCTCCCGCGCCTCGCGCCGCGGCCCGGTCTCACGGCCGGGCCCCGCTCGAGCATGTCGTCATGCGCCGCTGGCCGGCAAGCTCGTCGAGAAAGCCGACGATGCGGCGAGCGGCGGCCGTTCGGCTGCCCGCATGGGACCTGCCCCCCGGCCCACCAAGCTCGACGGCGAGCACCGGCAACGGCAAATCGCCGGGATCGGGCGCGCCGAAGATCACCAGTCCGTCGATCAGACCGTCGTAATGCTCGACAATGCCACGCACCCCCATCGCGAGATCGAGATCCGCGGCGATGCGCGCGGCCTGCCCTGGCGCGGTCGGTTGCCAGCAGGCCACGACGGGGGCGGACGCCTGCCGCAGGGCGTGCGTAAGGCCCCCCACCTCCAGCATAGGGTCCAGCCCGAGCCACGGATCGGGCACGGTAATGACGATGCCTGCGAGATCGCTCGCCGACAGCGCCATCAGCACCTCGGGATCCGGCGTGGCCGAGCCCGCACCCTCGACGTAAACGGCGCAGAGCCGCGTCCCGTCGGTGCGGCAGGCCAGATACTCGAGCTTGGGCATCCAGCCGTCGCTGGTTTCCAGCACCGCGCAGACCCAATCGTTGGAGACCGGCATCACCTGGGGCAGCACGCCGAGCCGCGCACGCATGCCGGCGGTCGTCGTCGCCAACGTGTCGCCGGCCCTGAGTCGCCGGGTGCGCTCGACGAGGCCCGCCAGGGCGCCATCGCCGATCCGCAGCCAGTCGGGCATGCCGAGCGACGTCAATTGCCGCGTGAACGTGAACGTGTCATGACGCAGTTGACTGCCGCCCTGCTCCGCGTCGGCGAGCCCCGCCAGCGTATAAAGCACCGCATCGATGTCGGGCGAGACGTGGAGCCCGAGATGCTCGATGTCATCGGTGGTATTGACCACGAAGGCGAGATCGTCGTCGGTCAGCGCACCGGCAAGCCCCGCGGCCAATGGCGGGCCGAGTCGCCCTTGCACGAGCGACACATAGGATCGCCGCCGACGCTGCCGCCGGGCACGCCGGCGCTGCGGCTCGCCACCCCCATCGAAGTCGCCGCCCTCACGGTGATCCAGCATGGGTTTTCTCCCCCGCACGTTTTTCCTGCCGGCGCGGCCCTTACAGCGCACGGCATGCCCTCCCCACGCCATCTCGCGATCGACGCCTCCCACGGCACCGTACGGTCGAGCTGGCATAGAGTGAGTTATGTTTCTAAATTGCCGACATGCGGGCGGTTGTGTGGCGGTCCAGTGGCAACGGGCAAAGGCGGGCAGGCTTCGTGATCAGGTTTCTGCAATCGGGCGACACCAGCCTGGTCATCGAGTTCTCGACCGAGATGGACCGCAAGATCGCCCGCCAGGTGCTCGAGCTGTTCCGGCGGGTGGAGCGGGCCGGGATCGCCGGCATCGTCGAGACGGTCCCGACCTTCCGCTCGTTGATGGTGCACTACGATCCGACGAAGGCGACGCGCCGCTCACTGGTGCCGCAGCTCGAGGCGCTGCTCGAGGGGCTGGAGGTTGCGGAGGGCTCCGGGCGTGTGTGGCATCTGCCCGCCTGCTACGAGGGGGAGCTCGCCCCCGATCTCGACGACGTTGCGCAGCGAACCAGCCTGACGCCGGACGAGGTCGTCGCCCAGCACAGCGCCGAGACCTATCTCGTCTACATGGTCGGCTTCCTGCCCGGCTTCCCGTACATGGGCGACCTGCCGCAGCACCTGCAGCTGCCGCGCCGCGAGGAGCCGCGCCTGCGCGTGCCCATGGGCTCCGTCGCCATCGCCACGGCCATGACCGGCGTCTACACTTTCGAGAGCCCTGGCGGCTGGCATTTGATCGGCCGCACGCCCGTGCGCATCTTCGATCTGAGGCGCCAGCCAGCGGCGCTCTTCGAGCCGGGCGACGAAGTGTGCTTCGTCCCCATCTCCCGCGCCGAGTTCGACGCCCAGGAGCGCGCTGCGGCCGCCGGCACACTGACGCTTCGCCCGCTCGAGGCCGCACCATGACCCCAGGCCTGCGCGTCATCTCCCCGGGCATGCAGACGACGATCCAGGACCTCGGCCGCATCGGCTATCAGCGGTTCGGCGTGCCGGTGTCCGGCGCCCTCGACACCGTGGCCCTGCGTGCGGCCAATGCGCTTGCCGGCAACAGTTCCGACGCGGCGGCGCTGGAGGCCCTCTACCAGGGCCCCGTGCTCGAAGTGCTGGCCGAGAGCATCCGCGTGGCGGTCGTCGGCATCGGCGCAGGCCTGGAGATCGCCGGCGAGCCGGCGCGGCGAGTGCCCGCCTTGCGCAGCGTGCGCCTCGAACGAGGAGCTCGCGTACGCGTGCTCGTCGGCAGCGGTGCACTCGGGGCCGTGCTGGCCGTCGAAGGCGGCATCGCCATAGAGCCGGTGCTCGGCAGCCGCGCCACCTACGTCAGGGCCGCCATCGGCGGCCTCGACGGTCGCCCGCTGGCGGCTGGCGACACCCTGTCCGTGCGGCAGGAACGGGCCGGCGACACGGCAGACATCATGCTTGCGACGCTCGATCTGCCGGTCGCGCGCGAGGTGCGCGTCGTGCTCGGACCGCAGGACGACTACTTCACGCCGGAGGCCATCGCTGATTTCCTCGGCACGACATGGCGCGTCAGTGCCCAGGCCGACCGCATGGGACTGCGGCTGGAAGGCCCCAGGCTCGCTCACGCCAAGGGCTACAACATCGTTTCCGACGGCATCGCGCCGGGTGCAATCCAGGTTCCCGGCAACGGTCAGCCGATCGTCCTGCTCGCCGACCGGCAGACGTCGGGCGGCTATCCCAAGATCGCCACCGTCGCCTCGGCGGACCTGCCGGCTCTGGGTCGTGTCCTGCCGGGCGCCGAGATCAGCTTCCGCGCCATCGACGTCGAGACGGCGGAGGCGGCGCGCTGCGCCCTCGAAAGCGAGCTGGCCGCCTTGCCGTCCGCCTGCATCCCGGTCGGCGCCGAGATCAGGCCGCCCGACACCGCGCGGCTGCTGGAGAGCAACCTCGTCAGCGGTGTCGTCGATGCCGCCGCCGACGATTGGTGAGGCGCCGGACTTTGAGCGACGGCGACGCGGCCGCGG
>JAGRKR010000590.1:13447-13905 GCA_020442225.1 Hyphomicrobiaceae bacterium
CCGAGAATGTGCTCGCTGCGGCCGATCACGTCGGAGCTGGAGCCGACGATCAGCGGATCGGGATGCCCGACCACACGCGAATCCTTCTCAGGATAGGGCAGGCTCGAGAGGAAATGGCGCATGCAATTGAGGCGCGCGCGCTTCTTGTCGTCCGACTTGACGATCGTCCAGGGGGCGTCCGCGGTATCGGTGTAGAAGAACGTCGCCTCCTTCGCCTCCGTATAGTCGTCCCACTTGTCGAGAGACTGGCGATCGATGGGCGAGAGCTTCCACTGCTTGAGCGGCTCGTGCTCGCGGGCCTTGAAGCGCCGCGCCTGCTCCTCGCGCGTTACCGAGAACCAGTACTTGAAGAGGTGGATGCCGCTCCGCACCATCATGCGCTCGATCTCCGGGCACTGGCGCATGAACTCGAGGTAGTCGTTGGGCGTACAGAACCCCATCACGCGCTCGACGCCGGC
>JAGRKR010000591.1 GCA_020442225.1 Hyphomicrobiaceae bacterium
CTCGCGATCTCGATGAAAACCGAGCGCCGCAGTGGCGTCAGCCGCATGCCGCGCGTGCTGAAGGCCGCCTCCGTGCGCTGGATGGCCTGCTCGATGCAATGCGCATGGTCGTGGCCTGGGGCTGGAAAACTCCCCGTGGTAGCGCCGCCCGTCATTCGTCGTCGATCTCCAGCTCGTGTTCGCCTTTGCAACAACATAACACAGTCTCGCGCGCGGGCGACGGGCCATCGTGGTCGGGCATGCGTCTGATTATTATCGTATCGCCGCCACACAACCTCTTCATCTTTCCCGTATTTTGCCACCTTTGTATGGCCAGATGGGCATGACATCGGCGGGCATGGGCCCGCGTCGGTCGGTCGTTGTGTGATCGGCCGCTGGTTCTATCGGACGTCAGTAACATGTCCAAGGTTGAGATTGGTGCCGCCTACATCGTGGCGGCGCGTCGTACGGCTATCGGGCGAGTTGGTGGATTGCACCGGAATCGCCGGGTCGAGGAGCTGGCCGTGCCGGTGGTGCAATCCGTGCTTGCGGATGCCGGCATCGCACCGGATCAGATCGACGAGATCATCATCGGCAATGCCACGCAGGGCGGCAATCCCGCCCGGCTGATCGCGTTGGCGGCCGGCCTGCCCGAGCGCGCCTCGGCCCAGACCATCGACAGACAGTGCGCATCGGGGCTCGAGGCCATTCTCGCCGCTGCCCGTCTGGTCACGCTCGGCGACGCCGATGCAATCGTGGCTGGCGGCGCCGAGTCACTCTCCAATGCGCCGTGGCGCGTCGCCAAGCCGCGCAGCATCTATCAGCTTCCGCGCTTCGTGCCGGTCGAGACGGTCACCGCCGAGACGGCCGAGGAGCCGCAGCTTTTCGAGGCGTCGGAGGATCTGGCGCGCCAGCTCGGCATCACGCGCCAGCAGCAGGACGACTACGCGCTGCGGTCGCGTCGGCGTGCGGCGTCTGCCCGGGAGGCGCGCTCGTTCATCGGCGAGATCGTGCCCTTGCGCGCCAACGTCGAGGAGGCTCGCGACCAGAGCTCCATCGATCCGACGCTCGAGGAAATGGCGCACGCACCGGCTTTCGTCGAGCCGGGGGGCACGCTCACGCAGGCCAACACCAGCGCCATGCACGACGGCGCGGCGATGGTGCTGGTGGTATCGGAACGGCGCCATGCGGAGCTCGGCCGTCCACCGGCGCTGAAGCTCGTCTCGAGTGCTGTCGCCGGCGTGTCGCCGACCGTCGAGGCGTTCGCGCCGATCGAGGCCACGCGCAAGCTCTACACCAAGCTCAACGGCTTCCGCCGCGATCAGATCCGCGCTTTCGAGTTGAGCGAGACGTCCGCGGCGCAGGCCATCGCGCTCCGCGATGCGCTGCAGCTCGACGAATCCATCCTCAATGCCGAGGGCGGCGCCATCGCCCGCGGTCATCCCTTCGCTGCGTCCGGCGCCGTACTGGTCGTGCGCCTGTTCTCCCGTCTCGTGCGGCGGGGCAACGAGGAGGCGCGGTTCGGCGTCGCCACGCAGGGCGCCATTGGCGGGCTCGGGGTGGCGGCATTGTTCGAGGCGGTCTAACCTCGGCCCGGACGGACCAGCAGCGCCGGGGAACAGTCATGCCGCATCGCATCGAGGTCGTCGAAGGCGACATCACGACGCTCGACTTGGATGCGATCGTCAATGCCGCGAACAAGTCCCTCCTGGGCGGCGGCGGCGTCGATGGTGCCATCCATCGTGCTGCCGGTCCCGAGCTGCTGGAGGCGTGCCGCGCCCTCGGCGGCTGCGAAACGGGCGCCGCCAAGATCACGCCCGGCTTCAATCTTACGGCGCGTTACGTGATTCACGCGGTCGGCCCGATCTGGCATGGCGGCATGGCCGGAGAGGACGAGCTGCTGTGGAGCGTCTATCGGACGTCGCTGCAACTCGCCCGTCGCCACGGCTTGCGCTCGATCGCCTTTCCGGCCATATCCACGGGCGCCTACGGCTTTCCCGCCGAGCGGGCGGCGCGGCTCGCCGTCGGAGCGATCTCCTCGACGATCGAGGGCGACGCGCATTGGCAGCATGTCGTGCTCTGTTGCTTCGGCGAGGCTTCCCGCCGCCATCACGAGGCCGCACTGAAGCGCTGAAGGGGGGCGCCGGCTACGGCACGGCATGCCGCGATTATTGGCACGGGATTCGCACGACGTCGGACGACGGTTTCGGGGCAGACAGGCGTATCGAGGTTAATTGTGCGCGTTCGATTGGCAATCGGCGGAAACAGGCGTCTCGCGTTGGCCCTGCTCGGTGGCGTGCTCGCCGCTCTGGCCATCATCACGCTGTTGCCCTGGCTCGGCCCGTATTCGCCGGCCGCGGACGCATTCAGCCATTTCCGTCTGCACTATGTGGTCATGTGCGCCGTCGTGGCCGCGCTCTGCCTCCTTGTCAGCCGGCGCATCGCCATCGTCGCCGTCTCGATGGCGATGGTGAACTTCGCCGGTGCCGCGATCCATCCGCGCGCCGCCTCGACGCCGGACGCCCGCGGTATTCCGCTCAAGATCGTCACGATCAACACGCTCTACCGTGTCGACAATACGGACGCTGTGGTCGCGCTCGTCCGCCGGGAAGCTCCCGACATCGTCTTCCTACAGGAGATGACGCGGGCGAAGGCCGGGATCATGACGCGGTTGAAGGCGGACTATCCCTGGCAGGTGCACTGCATCGGCGCGACGAATTGCGACACGGCGATCCTCTCGCGCCGGCCATGGCGGGAGGCGGGCGGACGGCGGCTCGGCCGGCGTGGCGGCAGCGTCGCCTGGGCGCGCTTCGGGCAGGATCTGGCCGGCCTGACGGTGGCAAGTGTGCATCTGCGCTGGCCACTCGTTTCCGACCAGCTCGGCCAGCTTCGCGAGGTCAAGGACGTGCTCGGCAGCGTCGCGGGTCCCGTCGTCGTGGCCGGCGATCTCAACGCCACGGCGTGGTCTGGCGTGGTCCGGGTCTTCTCGGCCGAGACGGGCATGCGGCCGGCCGGCGGCTTCGTGCCGACCTGGCCTGCGCGAGGCTTCAAGTCCGGGCGGACCTGCCCGCTCTGCTTCCC
>JAGRKR010000592.1 GCA_020442225.1 Hyphomicrobiaceae bacterium
GTCGATACCGAGTTCATGCGCGAAACGACATTCTGGCCGAAGCTCTGCCTCATTCAGCTCGCCTGCCGCGAGGAGGAGATGGTCGTCGACCCCCTGGCGCCGGGAATCGATCTCGGCCCGTTCTACGCCCTGATGGCGAACGAGAAGGTGCTCAAGGTCTTCCACGCCGCACGCCAGGACGTCGAGATCGTCTACACCAAGGCCGGCATCATCCCGACCCCGATCTTCGACACGCAGGTGGCGGCCATGGTCTGCGGCTTCGGCGAGGCCGTCAGCTACGGGAACCTCGTCAAGCAGGTCGTCGGCTCGCACATCGACAAGACCTCCCGCTTTACGGATTGGGGCCGCCGCCCGCTTTCGCAGAAGCAGCTCACCTACGCGCTCGGCGACGTCACCTACCTGCGCGACATCTACCTCTACCTCAAGGGCGACCTCGAGGGCAGCGGGCGGGCGCACTGGCTCAGCGAGGAGATGTCCACGCTGACCGATCCCTCGACCTACAAGATCGAGCCGGAGCATGCCTGGTCGCGTCTCAAGCTCAGGGTCCGCAACCGCCGCGGGCTTGCCGTGCTGATGGAGCTGGCGGCCTGGCGCGAACGGCTTGCCCAGGGGCAGGACGTGCCCCGCTCGCGCATCCTGCGGGACGAGGCGCTCTACGATATCGCCAATCAGGCGCCGACCGAGGCCTCGCAACTCGGCGAGCTGCGGACGCTGAGCGAAGGCTTCGCGCGCTCGTCCCGCGCCAGGGAGATCGTCGAGGCCGTCAAGGCCGGGCTGGCGCGCGACCTGTCGACTGTGCCGCACCTGCGGGCCGGAGAGGCGGTTCCCTCGCAGGCCTTCGCCCTGATCGACATGCTCCGCGTCCTCCTGAAGGCGGAAGCGAACCATCACAAGGTCGCGCCGAAGCTGATCGCCACCTCGGAAGACCTCGAGCGGATCGCCGTCGAGGATGCCCCGGACGTGGCGGCGCTCAAGGGCTGGCGGCGGGAGCTGTTCGGCGCCAAGGCGCTGGCGCTCAAGGAGGGCCGGCTGGCGCTTGCCGTGCGAAAGGGCGCGGTCGTCGGCGTGTCGCTGAACAAATCCGGGGGCTGAGGAGCCGGCGCCCCCTCGTCCGCCCAGGCTCCCGACGCACAACAGTACGCCAGAGCGAGAGAGGCGTATTACCGCCCTGGATCGAACTTGTGCGTCTTGCGCCACTCGGTGAGGAAGCTTTCAAGCTCGGGATCGATCGTTTCCGGCATCATGATCTTGACCCGCACGAGCTGGTCGCCCGTCTTGCCCGAGACGCTGTTGACGACACCCTTGCCCTTCAGACGGAAAACCTGGCCGCTGCTCGTGCCCTTGGGCAGCGTGAGCTGCACCCGGCCCGTGACGGTCTGGACCTCGATCTTGGCCCCGAGCGCCGCCTCGTCGAACGCGACGGGCAGCTCGATGACGATGTCGTCGCCTTCGCGCCGGAAGCTCGGATGCGACCGGACCTTGATCTCGACCAGCGCATCTCCGACCTCGCCGCCCATGGCCGAGCGCTGTCCCTTGCCCTTGAGCCGCAGGACCTGCCCATCGACGACGCCGGCCGGTACATTGAGATCGAGGGTGCCGCCGCCGGGGATGGTCACACGCTTCTTGGCGCCGTTGACCGCTTCCAGGAACTCCACCTCGAGCGTGTAGCGCATATCCTGGCCCCGCCCCCGCGACTGGCGGGGATCCCTCGAGCGGGCGCCACCGAAAATGTCCGAGATGATGTCGTCGAAGGGAAAATCGCCGAACGGCCGTCCGCCTCCGCCGCCGGGCCCACCGCCGGCGCGGGCGCCGTGGAAGCCGCGCCGCGGCTCACCGGCAGAATCGATCTCGCCTCTGTCGTACTGCTTGCGCTTCTCCGCGTCGCCAATGATGGCGTAGGCCGCAGACACTTCCTTGAAGCGTGCCTCCGCAGCCTTGTCACCCGGATTGAGGTCCGGGTGCAGCTCCTTGGCGAGCTTGCGATAGTGCCCGCGAATGGTGTCGTCGCTCGCCGTACGCTCGACACCGAGCACAGTATATGGGTCTCTGGCCATCCAGTGTCCTGGGCTGTCTGGTCGTGTCAGGATACCAGACCTGAAAAGATGTCAAATCGCTGTCCGCTCTAGCCGCACCGCCGGAATTTCCCCGACGGGACCATGAACCGCCGTCCGCACAGCCAAAGTCGTCAATCATAGCCTCGTTCACAAGCGGAAGCTGTGGCCTGCGGCCTCATCGGACATGCTGCCCGCCGCCGGGCGCCGCAGTTCACGCCCTAGGAGATGCGGATCATGGTCTGGCAATCCACGAGACTGCCGAGTCCTGCCAACCGCCGCCTCAGCCGCTCGCCGTCGAGACCGGCCAGACGTCGCGGCAGGGTCAGAACGAGCTTGCCTCGCTCATAGCCGATCGCGGTCTCGCCGATGACGCCGGCCACGCCGATCGAGATCATGTGGGCGGTCCGCAGCGCCGCGCCAAGGATGCGCGCCCGCTTCAAGGACTTTTTGCCGACGCGCTCCTTGAGCTGGCGCAGGAGCATATCTCGCGCCTCCTCGCGGCCGTTGCCGACATGGCGGTAATAGACCGTCAGAGCGAGGAAGATCCGGCCGGGATGATCGATGCCTGCAAGCGCCGCGTGGGCGATCACGTTGATGCTCTGCTCGGCGCGGTAGTCGGGATGCGCCCGCCAGCCGATGTCGGACAGCAGGCACGCGGCCTCGCGCAAGCGCTTTTCGTCCGGCGTTTCCTCGAGCTCGCGCCGGGCAAAGACGGGAGCGGTCCAGCACCCGAGCTCGCGCGCATGCTCGAACGAACGGGAACGCAGGCGGGCGTAGTCCTCGCAGAAGGCGATCAGCGGATCCTTCTTCTGCTCGGCGGGACTGAGATTGCCGAACAGCAGCCCCTCGCGGATACCGAACACGGAGAACACGACCTCACTGGGCTCCAGCCGGCGCAGAACCCGCTCCAGCACCAGCGCGCCGTAGGGCAGCGCCTCGCGCCGGGGCCGTGACACCGCGTCGAGCAGTTTGCCGTTCTCCTGCTTTCGCGTGCGGCGGATCTGCTCGCAGAACCTGATGATCTCCGGCGTCGGCACGACATACCCTTGCATCACGCGGAGTGGATAGCGCGTCTGCTCCATGTGCAGCTTCGCGAGCGCACGCCAGGTGCCGCCGACGGCATAGAACGTGCGCCGCTTGCCCTTGGCGAGCCACGGCACGGCCGCGAGCGCGGCATCGGTGATGCTGGCCGCCTTGTCGAGCTTGTTACCGGACTTGTCGATGAGCGTCAGTCCGCCGAGCGGCAGCGTCACGGAGTCCCGCAGCCGGCCGCGGTCGACATCGATCAGCTCGAGGCTGCCGCCGCCGAGATCCCCCGCCAGTCCGTCGGGGTCCAGGAAGCCCATGCGGATTCCCTGGGCGGCGAGCTCCGCCTCGCGATTGCCCGACAGGAGCTCGATCGGCACGCCGAGCGCACGCGCACCCATCGCGAGGAAGGCGGCGCCGTCCTGCGCATCGCGAACCGCCGCCGTGGCGATCGCACGGACGTCCCGGACCTTCAGGATCTTGATGATCTGGCCGAACCGCGTGAGCGCGCCCAGCGCCAGCTCCACGGCGTCGCTCCCAAGCCGGCCTGTACTCGCCACCGACCGACCGAGGCCACACAGGACCTTCTCGTTGAACAGCGGCGCGGGGCTGCGGCGCGCGCCCTCGTAGACGACGAGGCGAACCGAGTTCGAGCCGATGTCGACGACCGCGGTGGGCTCGAGATCGTCGAGCCGGCCGCGACTGAGTGCCAACGGCTGGCGTGTCGTCACGCGCGCCCTGCCTCGGCCTTCTTGGCCACGGAGAAGCGCGGAGGAAAGCTCTCGCTGAGGGAGCGGCCGCGGCCGGACAGGCTCGGATTGGTCATGAAATAGTTCTGGGCGCTAAATGGCTCCAGACCTTCCTCGAC
>JAGRKR010000593.1 GCA_020442225.1 Hyphomicrobiaceae bacterium
CCCGGCATGCGCGAGCTGGATGCCGGGAACCGCGCCGAGACGCTCGATGTGGCGCGTGATGCCCTTGAGCGGCTCGATCTGCGCGTCGCTCCACAGGCCACAGCAGCCATGCGTGATGCGGCCGGCCGGCTCCACCGCCGTCGCCTCGGTGAAGACCAGGGCCGCGCCGCCACGCGCGAAGCCGCCGAGATGCGAGAGATGCCAGTCCGACGCGAAGCCCCCGACGGACGAGTACATGCACAATGGCGCGATCACGACGCGGTTCTTGAGCGTGACGCTGCGCAACGTCAACGGGCTGAACAGATGCGATGGCTGGCTCATGCGGCTCCCCGTCCCTTTCTCGATGGCGATCCCGGTGAGCTTACCGCCCGCCCGACCGCCCCTGTCAACAACAGCGGAGATCGCGCGACGTGCGGCTTCCGCTCCGCCGCCTGCCGGGCTATATCGAAAGCACCCTGTCATCGCGCGGCATATCCGATCGTCGAACGCCTGCCGTCGCCCGCCATCGCAGAAGCCCGCATTGACATCCGCTCCGAGCTACCTCCCGGTCGTCCTGTCGCTGGTCTCGGCATTTATGTTCGCACTCTCCATCCAGTGCCAGAACATGGGCCTGCAGGAGGGTGAACCACGCACGGGAGCGATGATCGGTGTCGTGGCGAGCGCGCTCGCCTACTGGGTGTTCGCGCCGTTCGTCGTGCAGGCCGGCTGGTGGCTGACGTGGGGGACGGTCCTGTTCTGCATCGTCGGGCTGTTCCGGCCATCCGTCTCCTCGAGCCTGGCGATGGCGAGCGTGCGGCGGATGGGACCGACGTTGACGAGCGGCCTGACGGCGACGACGCCGATCTTCGCCGCCGGAACAGCCATGATCCTGCTCGGCGAGCGCCTGACGCCGATGACGGCCGCGGGCACGCTGTTCGTCGTCGCCGGCATCGCCGTCATCGCCCTGCGGCCCGGCGGCGTGGCGCGCAGTTTTCCGCTCTGGGCGCTCGCTCTCCCCCTCGGCGCCGCCTTCTTCCGCGCGCTCGGCCATCCGATCACCAAGCTCGGCTACGACAGCGTCGCCAGCCCGTTCTTCGCGGGCCTCGTGTCCAACACGGTGTCAGCCCTGGTGCTGCTCGCCACGCTGCAGGTCCGCAAGGCGACGATCACGGGCGGCGTCGCGAGCTACCGCTGGTTCATCGCGGCAGGGCTCATCAACGCGGCGTCGCTCTACTCGCTCAACCTTGCGCTGGCGCACGGCCCCCTGCTGGTCGTCGCGCCCATCGTCGCGAGTTCGCCCGTGTTCGTCATGCTGCTGGGGCTGCTCGTGTTCCGGAAGGAGACGATCACCTGGCGGACGGTGGCGACGATCGCCCTCGTCGTGCCGGGCGTCATGCTGGTGGCCATGAACGGCCCGGGGTGAACGGCCCGAACCATCACGCACACAGGGACCGGCGACCGTGTCCCGACGCGGACCGGCACCTCGTCGTCTTGGGCTTGCCATTGTGGTAAACATCGCTCAGAGTCGCACTGCGGTGCCTGCGATCCCTCGCCCGGCGCCGGCTTGCCAACGGTGACCACATTGCAGCTCGTCGCGCTCGCCAGAAACCCGGTCCCCAGCGGCGCCCACGCCGGGATGTTCAACGGCTACGACGGCAACCCGCTGCGCTACGCGATCTGGCGCCCATCGCGCGCGCCGACACGTGGCACGGTCTGCGTCTTCCCCGGTCGCGGCGAGTACATCGAGAAGTACTTCGAGGTCGTCGCCGACCTGCGCCGCCGCGGCTTCTTCGTCGCGGTCATGGACTGGCGCGGCCAGGGCGGCTCGTGGCGCGCCCTGCCCAACCGCAACAAGGGCTATGTGCGCAGCTTCCGCGAGTACGACGACGACCTGCTGCGCTTCATGAAGGACATCGTGCTGCCGGACTGTCCGCCGCCATTCGTGGCGCTGGCGCATTCCATGGGCGGCAACATTCTGCTGCGCAACGCCCGGCTCGAGGGCTCCTGGTTCGAGCGCATGGTGCTCGTCGCACCGATGCTGGCCTTGAACGATGAGCAGTTCCCGGTGCCGCGCTGGCTCGCCCGCCCGGCGGCAGAACTCGCCACGTTGCTCGGCCTGGGCAAGCTCACTATTCCCGGCGGCTCGCCGAAGCCGATGGAGACGCAGCCTTACGAGGGCAACCGGCTGACCTCCGACCGGGAGCGGTTCGCGCGCAACAAGGCCGTGGTCGAGACCGCGCCGGAGCTGGGGCTCGGCTCGCCGACGCTCGCCTGGATGCGCGCGGCCTTCGCCTCGATGAGCCTGCTCTGGCGACCGGACTTCGCAAGCTCCGTACGCATCCCCGTGCTCATGCTGGCGGCCGGAGACGACCGCATCGTCTCGGCCACGGCCATCGAGGAGTATGCCAGCCGCCTCAAGATCGGCGCGCATGTGCTGATCCCCGGGGCCCGCCACGAGATCGTGCAGGAGCGGGACGAGTTGCGGCTCCAGTTCTGGGCCACGTTCGACGCCTACCTCGGCGTCGAGAAGGTGGTCTGAGAGCGGCACCGGCGCGGCGGCGGCCTCAGCCTCGCGACAGCACGCCCCCGAGAACCCCGAGCGCCGCCTCGTGCAGCCGCTTGTCACCGGTTGCCAGGATGGCGCCTCCTTGGGTCGCCGGCTCGCCGGTCCAGGTGCTGATCGCGCCGCCAGCGCCTTCCACGATCGGAATGAGCGCGACGATGTCGTGCGGCTTCAGCCCGGTTTCGAAAATGATGTCCACGTAGCCCGCCGCCAGCAGGCAGTAGGCGTAGCAGTCACCACCGTAGCGCGTCATGCGCGTGCGGGCCTTGAGCGCGGCAAAGGCCTCGGCCTCGCGCCCGGCGGCGAAGAGATCGGGATGCGTCGTCGAGAACACCGCCGCATCGAGGCTCGGGCACGGCCGGGTCGCCAGTCGCTGGCGTTCGCAACCCGCCCAGCGCCCGTAGGCCACCCCGCCCTCGCTCCAGAAACGCTCGCGCGTGAACGGCTGGTCCATGATGCCGAGCAGAGGCGTCTCGTCGTGAAGCAGGCCGATGAGCGTTCCCCAGACGGGATAGCCCATGATGAATGCCCGTGTGCCGTCGATCGGGTCGACGACCCAGCGATAGCGACCGTTGGCCGGCTTGCTGGCGAACTCCTCGCCGACGATGCCGTGATCGGGCGCCAAGCGCTCGAGCTCGCGCCGGATGGCCACCTCGGCGGCCCGATCGGCCTCGGTGACCGGGTCGAAGCCGCCGTCGGACGCCTTGTTGTCGACGCTGATCGGCCGCCGGAAATGCGGCAGGATCGCCTCGGCCGAGCGGTCGGCGAGCACATGACCGATCTCCAGAAGCTCGGCCATGTCTGCCGCAGTGGGTGTGTTCTGGCTCATTCTAGGCCGCCTCCTGGGCTTGCTGCGCGACACCGCCACCGGCCATGCCCGCCCCTGGCGACGAGCGCTGACCAGCCACATCTGTGGCGCCTCGGTAACATCGGTCGGGGCAATCCGTACATCGTCACTCGCTACGTCTTGAAGGCGGCTGCGGCAAGGCAAATATCGATGAGGCGACATGAGGATTGATTCCCTCATTGGCGCTGCCCTTCTTGGGCGTTTCCTCC
>JAGRKR010000594.1 GCA_020442225.1 Hyphomicrobiaceae bacterium
AAGAAGCCGCTCGACGTCAAGAAGCCGGGCGATCTCGGCGTCGACGTCACGCCACGTCTCAAGGTGCTGAAGACCACCGAGCCGGCCGCACGCAAGGCGGGCATCAAGGTCGAGACGGCAGCCGAGCTGGTGGCGAAGCTCAAGGATGAGGCGGGGGTTATCTGATGGCAGTTCTTCTTCTCGCGGATCACAACAATACCGCTCTCAATCCGGCGGTGGCCAAGGCCATGAGCGCCGCGAAAGCGCTGGGCTCGGATGTGCACGTGCTCGTGGCCGGCAGCGGCTGCGGCGGTGTCGCCGAGGCGGCCGCCAAGCTCGATGGCGTCTCCAAGGTGCTCCTCGCCGATGCGCCGCATCTCGCCAATCATCTTGCCGAGGAGATGGCGGCACTCGTGGTCTCGCTCGTGGCGGGCTACGACGCCGTTCTCGGTTGCTCGACGAGTGTCGCCAAGTCCGTGCTGCCGCGCGTCGCCGCCAAGCTCGACGTGCCGCAGATCTCGGACATCACCGCGGTCAAGTCGCCCGATAC
Organism: Hyphomicrobiaceae bacterium; assembly: GCA_020442225.1. The sequence goes on from JAGRKR010000594.1 coordinate 530, forward strand.
CTTCGAGCGGCTGATCTACGCCGGCAACGCCATTCAGACGGTGCAGGCGGCGGACGGCAAGAAGGTCATCACGATCCGCACCTCGACCTTCCAGGCCGTTGCCGAGAGCGGCGCGGCGCCGGTGGAGGGCGTGTCGGCGCCGGCGGCCGTCGGCAAGAGCCGCTTCGAGAAGGCCGAACTGTCGAAGTCCGATCGCCCCGAGTTGACCTCGGCGCGCATCGTGATCTCGGGCGGTCGCGGCATGCAGTCGGGCGACAATTTCGTGCTGCTTGAGAAGGTGGCCGACAAGCTCGGAGCGGCGGTCGGCGCGAGCCGCGCGGCGGTCGATGCCGGCTTCGTGCCGAACGAGTATCAGGTCGGCCAGACCGGGAAGGTCGTGGCGCCCGAGCTGTACATCGCCGTCGGCATTTCCGGCGCCATCCAGCATCTGGCAGGCATGAAGGACTCCAAGGTCATCGTTGCCATCAACAAGGATGCGGAGGCCCCGATCTTCCAGGTGGCCGATTACGGCCTCGTCGGCGACCTTTTCCAGGTCCTGCCGGAACTCGAGGCCGAACTGCAGAAGATCGGCCGCTGACAGGCGGACCCAAGGGTCAGGTTCAATGGACGTGCGAGTGATGTCACGCAAGAGAAGCGCAGGCGCCGTCGAGCGCACCGATGAGAAGAGCCAAGGCCCCGAGGGGTTCGTCATCCGCAGCGTCGGCATCGTCGGCGCCGGGCAGATGGGCAACGGCATCGCCCACGTCGTAGCCCTCGCCGGCTACGACGTCGCCATCAACGACCTCTCGCAAGAGCGGGTCGAGAAGGCGCTCAAGAACATCGAGAGGAACATGACCCGTCAGGTCGCCCGCGGGCTGATCAAGGACGAGGACATGCAGAAGGCGCTGGCGCGCATCACCTACGCGCCGGCATTCAAGGACTTCGGCCAGACCGATCTCGTCGTCGAGGCGGCGACCGAGGACGAGGACGTGAAGCGCAAGATCTTCACGGCCCTGTGCCCGTCCTTGAAGCCGGACGCCATTCTCGCGTCGAACACCTCGTCGATTTCCATCACGCGGCTGGCCTCGACCACGGACCGACCCGAACGCTTCATCGGCATGCACTTCATGAATCCGGTGCCGCTGATGCAGCTCGTCGAGCTCATTCGCGGCATCGCCACCGAGGACGAGACGTTCAACGCCTCGCGGATTTTCGTCGAGCGCCTCGGCAAGACGATCGCTGTCTCCGA
>JAGRKR010000595.1 GCA_020442225.1 Hyphomicrobiaceae bacterium
CAGCTTGATGTCGAAGGTGCGGTCATCGACCTGCTTCCAGCTCTCCGCCGCCCAGGGGATGACGTTGAGCTTGTCGTCGAGGTAGGCGAGCCGGTCGTAGATCATGCGCCCGACGGCCCTGAAGCGATTGGAGGCGCCGATGATGTTGATGGTCTTGTAGAGCTGCTTGGCGCCGACGATGACCCGCTTACGCCGCGTCTTCGGCTTCAGACCGAGATAGGTCTGGAACATGTTAAAGTCGCCGAGCGCGAATCCGGTCATGCCCTTGGCGCCATCGAAGGCGCCACTGTTGTAGGCGCTGATGGCCTGCGGCCCCCAGCCGAACTGCGTGATGTAGAGGTCGTCGGCGAGGATGGCCTGCGCCTTGTGCACGTGCTGCATGCGCTTGGCCTTGCTGGTGGCTTTGGCCTGCGCCTCGATCTCGGCGTCGTACTGCTCGTTGGTCCACTCGCCGTAATTGCGCCGGTCGAGACCATAGGCACGCGAGACCAGCCACTCCGCCGGGTCGAGCCGCTCCGGCCGCGGCACGGCGCGGTGCACCTCGACGTCGCCGTGACGATGCGTCAGGATGGCTTCCAGATAGCGCGACTGCGAGACGGTCTGCACATTGTACTTGAGGCCGACCTTCTCCGCGTCCGCCGCGAACTTGCGCCAGGCGTCGATCCAGTCCTGGTTCGCGGTCTGCACGAGCACGCCGAACTCGGGAACCTCTGTGCCCTCCTTCGGCCAGGTGATGCGCGCCAGCGTCTCCTTCACCCAGCCCGGATCGTTCATGAGGAAGTTTTTGCGCTGCTTGTAGAGGCGCATGTACTTCTCGTTGACGACCGTGATCTTCGACGCATCGCCCGCGTCCTGCGCGACGGCGTCATCGGGCAGCAGCCCACCGAAAGCGGCAACGCCGCCCATCACCGCTGCCAGTCGCAGCATCTGCCGGCGGTCGAGGTCGTTTGGATCGAATTCGTGGGTCATCACCCGTCCTCCCTTGTTGTTGCGCGCTTCTTCTGCGCTTCTTCTGCGTTTCGTCACTGCGCCGCCCGAGCGCGGCTCAGCTCTCGATCATCTTGAGTCCGCCCCAGGTGTAGCCGTCCTTGACCACCTTGCGGACGCGCGCCTTCCAGGCCTCGTTTTTGGCCGAGGGATAGACGAGCCGCCCCCTGGAGTTCCAACTGTAGCCGGCCACCTTCAGGATCTCGCGCGCCTTGGCGAGGTCGAAGGGTGGGATCGCCGGCAGATTCGGATTGTGCCAGGGATTCCCTTCGACCAGGAAGGTGTTGGACTTCGGCAATCGCGCCGCGCCCTCCCAGACGGTATTCACCAGATAGCTGCGGTCGAACGTGTGGTGCCAGGCTCGGCGGAACTCATAGTCGCGCCAGGGCAGCCGCGAGATGTGCACGACGCCGTGCAGCCAGTTGATATCCGGCGAGCGCACGACGGTGACGTGCTTGGCGCTCTTGAGCTGGGCCGCCTGCGACGGCGTCAGCTCGACGCCGCTCATGAAATCGATCTCGTCCGACTGCATGCGGCCGATGATGCCGTCGACGCTCGGCACGACGACGATCACGACCTCGTCGATGACCGGCTTGGAGAAGTGCTCCTTGTTGGCGATGAGCTGCATCTCCGTATCCTTGCGGTAGCGTCCCATGCGGAACGGACCGGAACCGATCGGCTTGTCGATGCGCACCTGGCGGGGATCGCTGACCTTCTGCTTCTCCATGATCCCCTCCCAGATGTGCTTGGGCAGGATCACGTTGAGGATCAGGAAGTAGTCCTCGAAGGGTCCGTAAGGCTCCTTGAAGCTCACGCGCAGCACGCCGGCCGCCTCGTCCTGGATCTTGGTGTCCTTGAGGTAGCGGTTGGTCGTCCAGAAGAAGCCGCGGTCGTACTTGAGCATGAAGTCGAAGGTGAACTTCAGGTCGTGGATGGTGACGGGTTTGCCGTCGTGGAACTTCATGCCCGGCCGCAGCTTGATGTCGAAGGTGCGGTC
>JAGRKR010000596.1 GCA_020442225.1 Hyphomicrobiaceae bacterium
ATGGCCGAGGTGGAGCGCCAGCGGTGTCTTGCCGGTGCCGCCGGCGGTGAAATTGCCGGCGCAGAGAACCGGCACCTTCGGCCGATAGCGGGGCGCGCTGGCCAGACGCCGGCGTGCGACGAGCCCCCAGAGCGCGGCAACGGGCGCGAGCGCGCGCGCCATGGAGCCGGGCTGCTCGGCATACCACCAGCCGGGCTCGCTAGGAGGCACGCTTCAGCCCTGCGTCGGTGGGGATGTAGTCCAGCAGGGCGGCGACCGTCCGCTCGAGCGCGCCGGTCAGCGAGGCGAGCGCGGCCCTCGACTTCTGCTCGAAGGCTGCGGCGGCGGCCGGGTCGTCGGCCCGCGACCTGACGGCCTCGACGATGTCATCGGCCGACGTCACCTCGGCGGCGACGCCGTGCTGGATCAGGGTGTCGTAGATGTCGTCGAAGTTGTGGCGTGACGGGCCGGTCAGGGCGAAACACCCGAGGCGAACCGGCTCGATCGGGTTCTGGCCGCCGTGGGCGACAAGAGAGCCGCCGACGAAGGCGATTCTGGTCAGCGAGTAGAACGTCCCGAGCTCGCCGAGTGTGTCGGCGACGTAGATGTCGGTCTCCGGCGTCGGCAACTCGCCGAGCGCGCGGCGGGCGACGCGCAGCCCTGTCCCTGCGAGCTGAGCGGCAATGGCTGCGCCTCGCTCGGGATGGCGGGGCACGATAATGGTGTGGAACCCGGGCTGGGTCACGGCAAGGCGGCGATGGGCTTCCGCGACGATGGCCTCCTCGCCCTCGTGTGTGCTGGCCGCCAGCAGCACCGCGCGGCCCTCCATGGCGCGGGAGAGACGGCGCAACTCGACCTCGTCGACCGGCAAGGGCGGCGCATCGGCTTTCAGATTGCCGACACCATCGGCCCGGCGGGCGCCGACCTCGATGAAGCGGCGCGCAAGCTTCTCGTTCTGCGCGAGGATGCGATCGAAGCGGCTGAACAACGGGGCGCTGACGCTGCCGAAGCGGCGCCACTTGCGGAACGAACGCTTCGACATGCGCGCATTCACCAGGACTGCCGGAATTTTCCGCTCGGCGGCGGAGAGAATGAGATTGGGCCAGATTTCGCTTTCCGTGAACACCGCCAGATCCGGCGACCAGTGATCGAGAAAACGCGCGACATACCGAGGCGTGTCCAGCGGCACGTACTGATGAATGGCGCTCGTCCCCAGGCGCTCGGCCGCCAAGCTGGCCGATGTCACAGTGCCCGAGGTCAGCAACAGCTTGAGATCCGGCCGGGCGGCCGCCAGCGCCGTTATGACGGGTAGGATGGCGTTGACCTCGCCGACGCTCGCGGCATGCAGCCAGACGAGCGGGCCGGCCGGTCGCGGCAGGCCGGCGACGCCCTGGCGCTCTGCGAGCCGGTCCGGGTCCTCCTTATGCCGCTTCAGTCGATGACGCAGGATGATGGGTGCGATCGGCGTGAGTGCGCGCGTGCCCAGGCGATACGCCTTGAGGAGAAGGCCGGGCTTCTCGATGGGGGCGGTTCCCGGCGGCCAGGCGAGACGCGGGGTCGCGCCCATGAGGTCGCTGCCGGCGAGGGCGTAGGCGCGCAACGTGACGGCGTTGAGCTGGTTCTCGACCTCGAGGCGCAGGCGCTCCACCTCAGCGGAGTCCGCGTCCTTGGGAACCTTTATCGGGTCGCCGACGACGATGCCGAGCTTCGAGAACGGCAGGTTGATCGTGAAGCGGCTCCAGGTGTCGAGCGCGATATAGCGGGACGTGGCCATGGCCGCCGGCACGATGCTCAAGCCGGTCTGGCGCGCGATCATGACGATGCCGATCCCGGCTTTGCGGGCTGGGCCGGGCGGTATGTCCCCGGTCAGCGCTACGGTCCAGCCGTCCTCGCCGGACTTGACGGCGTAGCGGAACGCCTGCATGCCGCCGCGGTCCCGCTGACGGGTTCCGGACCCGGCACCGCGGATCAACTCCATGCCAAAGTGGGTCAAGGCCTGGCCCAGAACCTCGGCGTCGGCGTGCTTGGCCACGAAGATCCGGACCGGCAGCCGGTTCGGGTTGATGTTGGGCACCAACATGAACTGGCCGTGCCACATGGCGAGCACGCCAGGATGCAATCTGCCGATCTTGGCCGCGAAATCCTCCGGTTCGGAGACCACGCGCGATGTTGCGAAGACGAACCGGATATAGGCAGCCGCCAGCCGCCCGGCGACACGATAGTGAAGGCCGACCTTGTCCGATGCTATATCCGTAGACTTGGCCATGGTCCCCGCGGCGATTGCGATCGGTCCGTTGCTGCGCGTTTCTATAGCGGATATTAACCGCTTGCCAAAGGCAAGCAGGGAGTCCGTCCACGGGCGCGGCGATATGCGCAGTTCCTCAGTCGCCGCCGGTTCGGATTTGAGCTTGTCACGCCCTTTCCGGGCGCTGGCGTCTAAGGCGAATTCCCGCAGGCTCGCACAGGACTGATCGGAGCATATGGCGAAGATTGCGAAGGAGCAGCGACGAGCCTTGCGCCGGAAGGTCCGTGCGCTGCGCCAGGGCGCGTTCGAGGCCAGCCCCGGTTGGGTCCGGTCGAGCCTGGGGCCCGTCGTCAACTATCTCGACATGCTGTTCGTGGATCACGGCATTTTCCGGGTGATCTATCCCAACCGCCACAAGATCGCCGGCAACGTCTGGCGCATGGCGCAGCCGGCCCCGCATCATATCCGGGCGGCGGCGCGCGCAGGCATCCGCACCATCGTCAATCTGCGGGGTGAGCGGTACTGCGGCAGCTACTGGCTCGAGGAAAAGGCGTGTGCGCGCCACGGTGTGCGGCTCGAGAACTATCAGGTTCGCTCGCGGGCGGCGCCGACGCGCGAGGAGATCCGCGGCGCGCGCGAGCTGTTCAAGCGCGTCGAATACCCCATGCTCATGCACTGCAAGTCTGGCGCCGACCGGGTCGGGCTGATGAGCGTGCTTTATCTCATTGCCGTCGAGGGAAAGCCGGTGGACGAGGCCCGCAGGCAGCTTTCCGCCCGCTTCGGTCACTTCCGACAGGCGGATACGGGCATCCTCGACTACTTCTTCGAAAGCTATCTGGCCTACAGCCGCGAGCATCCGATCGCGTTCTTCGATTGGGTCGACACGGTCTACGACGCGGATGAGCTGAAGCGCCAGTTCAAGGCGCGCGGCTGGGCCAATGCCGTCGTCAACACCATCCTGCGCCGAGAGTAGCCGATGGCGCCGGCTCAGGCCGGCGCGCGGGATGTCTCGCTGGGTGCCTCCGCGGCAGGCTCTGCGGTGAACAGCTGAGTGCGCGTCAGCCGGGCATAGGTGCCGCCCTGGGCGAGCAGGTCGGCGTGGGTGCCGGATTCGATCAGCGTGCCGTCCTCCATCACGCAGATGAGATCGGCACTCTGCACGGTCGAGAGCCGATGCGCGATGACCAGCGTGGTGCGATTGCGCGTGAAGCGGGCGAGCGCTTCCTGCACCAGCCTTTCAGAATCGGCGTCGAGCGCGCTCGTCGCCTCGNNTCGTCGAGCAGGAGGATCGGCGCGTTCTTCAGGATGGCGCGCGCCAGCGCCAGCCGCTGCCGCTGGCCGCCGGAAAGCCTCTGGCCCCTGTCGCCGATCGTCGTCTGATAGCCGTTGGGCTGGGCAAGGATGAACTCGTGGGCGGCTGCCGCCTTAGCAGCGGCGACGATCTCATCTTCGCTGGCGCCGAGCCGGCCCAAGGCGATGTTGGCGCGGATCGTGTCGTCGAACAGCGTCACATCCTGGCTGACGATGGCGATGGCATCGCGCAGGCTCGCGACGGTGACGTCGCGGATGTCCTGACCGTCGATCAGGATTCGTCCCTCGGTCGCATCGAAGAGGCGCGGCACCAGATTGATGATGGTCGACTTGCCGGCGCCGGAGCGACCGACCAACGCCACCGTGGCGCCTCCGCGGACGTCGAGCGTGAAGTCGCGGATGGCGCGCGAGTGTTCCGGGCCGCCGTCGTACGCGAAGCCGACTCGGTCGAAGGTGATGGCGCCCGCGCCGACGGTGAGAGGCTTCGCGCCGGCCTTGTCGACGATGCGTGGCGCCTCGTCGAGCAGGGCGAAGATCCGCTCGGCCGCCGCCAGACCCTCCTGCACCTTGGCATTGAGGTTGCCGAGCCCGCGTGTCGGCTGGGCGGCCATGAACAGCGCCGTCACGAAGGCCATGAAGTCGCCGATGGTGTTGATGCCGCTCGAGATGCGCCAGGTCGCCAGCGCCACCACGCCGGCGACGGCAATGCCACCGAACGCCTCGAGCATCGGGTCGAGCTTGGCGCGATTGCGCACCGCCTTCATGCGCAGCGTGAAAATCTGGTCGAAGCTCTCGCTGAGCCGTCGCGCCGCGTAGCCTTCCAGGCGGAACGTCTTGATCAGGCGTGCGCCAGCGAGCTTCTCAGAGAGCAGCGAGGTCATGTCGCCGAGCTCCGCCTGGGTGCGCTTCGCGACGCGCTTGAGGCGCTGGCCGATCTGGGCGATGGGCAGGATCGCCAGCGGGTAGACGCCGAGCACGATCAGCGACATGACCCAATCGGTGTAGAACATGTAGGCGACGAGCGCGGCGATCATCAGGCTG